>NZ_LIRO01000059.1:0-32909 GCF_002742025.1 Limnothrix sp. PR1529 | reverse complement strand
GGGTGGGTGGGGGCTGGCCGGCCGCTTCCAACTGCATGAGCGATCGCAGCCGCTCCACAATCGCCGGCCGCTCCGTTTCGGGAAACAAATCAATTTTGTTGAAAACCAAAATCAGGGGCTTATGGGCCTGGCGCAAGGTTCGCAAGGCCGCATATTCCACCTGGGTTAAGTCGCCAGCGGTGATGAATAGGATCAAGTCCGATCGCTCGGCCACTTCCCGCGAGAGTTCGGCGCGGCTTTCTCCATCAATTTCATCCAGCCCCGGTGTGTCAATGAATTCCACCTCGATCGGGCGATCGCGCCCGGGAGGATGCCACCGCACCGATCGGGGCAAGCGCGTCAGGCCATTCAGGGGCCCCGTTTCCAGCAGGCGTTCCCCCAATAGGGCATTCAAAACGGCGGATTTGCCCCGGCTAACCAAGCCAAAGGCCGCAATCCGCACCACGAATCGATCGAGCTTGTCGAGGGCCCCCGCCAACCGATCCAAATCCGGTTGAATCAGGGCATTCCACCGTTGTGAATCGCGAGTACCCAACTGCTCGATCGCCCGTCGCAGGCTCGATCGGACGCGCTCAAATTGTTCCGACTGGGGCGCGTTCAAGGCTGTGAACTCATCCAAATCAAACTAGTCGCCCCCATTGTAGAAGCGAGGCGATCGTCTCGTTGCATTGGCTCCCGAAAATCCAGCTAGCAGGCGAAGATCGGGGCATTCCTGCCATCAGCACCACGGCCATAGGGCAACTCCTTAGGGAATAGGAGTTTAGGGAATTTAAGGAATTGGAGTTTTTAGAAAGTCATGGGATTGGAACGATTCAGCGGCGGATTAGCTAACACAACTAATGCAACTGGGAAACGAACGGGAGCAATAGGGTCGTGAAGTAATACACCAGGGGAGCCGTGAAAATGTAGCTGTCGGCGCGATCGAGAATGCCGCCATGGCCCGGAATCAAATTCCCGGAATCTTTGACCCCCGCGTCTCGCTTCATCAGGGACTCAATCAAATCCCCCAGCAGACTGGAAACACCCACCAGCAGCCCCAACAAAGGCCCCGTGATGAACCACAGGGGCCAATGGCAATAGGCCGCACCCAGAGTTCCCACCAGTGCGCTGCCCAGCGTGCCGGCCAAAGAGCCTTCCACGGTTTTCTTGGGGCTGATGTCCGAGAGGCGGGTTTTGCCCACCCATTTGCCCATGATGTAGGCCCCAATATCGGCCGCCCAAATGCAGCAAAAGGCCAGAATCGTCACCGTCAGGGCCTCGGGCCAGGCGGCCGGGTTCCAAGATTCGGGCCAGAACCCATTCAGCGGCAACCGGGCCACGGCTCCATCGTCCAAGGCCAACCCCGCCCCGACCCGCAGCCGCACCCAATAGCTGGGCAAATAGCCACAGTAAAACAGGCCCATCACCGAGCTGGACAGATCGGCGATCGAGGCCATCTTGGGCATAAACAGCAAATAGAAACAAACCAGGGTGCTGGCGATCGGGACGATCGCATCGGCCACAGACGGCATCCAGGCCGAGGCGGCCACAATTGCCAAACAAGCAATGGTGACGGTTTTCACGGCGGGAACTGCCCCTTTGGCCTGCACCAGGGCGAAATATTCACCCAAACCCAGGTAGACCAACAGGCCAAACCCCGCCGTGAAATACCAGCCACCTAACACCAGCATGGTGAGGGCGATCGAGATTCCCACCACGGCACTGAAAATCCGCCGCCAGGGCCACCCTGCTAATCGATCGCCCCAACTGCGGCCGGCATTGCCCTGGGCCGCTTTTGGCAAAGCAGACTTGATTGCAGCGGAACTTGATTCACTCAAAGACATGGGACGCAACCAGCACAAGGACAGCAAGGGCGAGCGCAGCGACCAAGAACTGCGACACAGGGTTAAGGAAACGGGGAACCGAGGTTAAGTTGGCCTTAATTAAGGATAAGGCAGTGCGCCTCGGTGTTGTGTGCCGTAGCCAACTAGGGCGATCGCGCTAAATCCGTCCCTATTTCAGGTTTAGGCTGGGTGCTGGGCCTAATTGCGACTGGCATGGCCATAGTCAATGCGGGCTCCGGCCCAAAGCAATTTCTCGCGCAGGGTGCGGTAGTAGGAATAGTTTTCCCGCAGGATCACAAACTTGGCCACGCAATCCGCCATCCGCACATCAATCCGCTGGCCGGGCCAAAGAGAAGCCCCAAAAACACCATCCGTCCAAACTTTGGTGGCCAGCTCGTAATCCCCCAAGGGCCAAATGCTGACCACACAGCGGGGAGGCAACACGATCGGGCGGCTAGACAAACTGAGGGGGCAAATGGGGGTAACGGTAATGGCATCCAGGCCGGAATGGAGAATGGGCCCGTTGGCGGAAACGGTATAGCAGGTGGAACCGGTGGGGGTGGCCACAATTAGCCCGTCGCCGTGGTAGCGATCGACGATTTCGCCATCGATTTCCACTTCCAGCATGGTGGTCATCAGGCGATCGTTGGAAATGGGCTTCACGCAAATTTCGTTCAGGGCCAGGAAGGTTTCCCCCACCGGTTCCGTCCCCTTGTAGCTGCCATCTTCGATCGCGGCGAGGGTTTTCCCTTCAAAAACCTGCCCTTGCAACATCATCCGTTGTTGAACGGCGAAGCGATCGCTCTGGAGCCGTTCCCACACCGCTTGGGAGTTTTCAAACAGCTCAAAGGGTTCCGTTAAAAACCCCAAGTGCCCTCCCACGTTCACGGCCAAAATGGGCACTTGTTCCGGGGCCAGGTGTCGAGCAGCGGCCAACACCGTGCCATCCCCCCCCAAGACAATGGCCAGGTCGATTGGCTGGGTGACCGAAGCCAAAAACACCGGGTAGGGATTGTCCTTGGGGCCGCTGGGGCCCACGAGCGATCGCGTGCCTAGGGCATCCAGTTCCCGTGAGCAACGCTCTGCCCAGCCTTGGCTGCGAGAGTCTCCGGCTTTATAGATGATGATGACTTGTTTCAGATTCATGGCAAAGGGGGAATGATTCGGTGCAGGTCAGGGCGATCGGCCAAGAGAACGCAGAACAAGACGAGAACTTGGCCCTTGCACCATGTCTCTCTTGCACCATGTCTTTTTGTAGCGTTTCTGGCCAATGCGGAATGCTCGAATCGCACCACCATGCCACCGCAACCGCAATTCAACCGTTGCGATCGGCCCCCATGATTTGGCTGCTGGCTGAGCTGCTGGCTGAGTTAGCTGCTGAATGAGCTGCTGGGTTCAGCCCTTGGTTGATTAGCCCTTTGATTAGCCCTTTGATTAGCCCTTTGATTAGCCCTTGATGAGTCTCTGATTCGCCCCGATCGGGATCAAGCCTGCTGAATCCAAACCGATACCGATCCCCCGGCACAGCGGAACTCACCCCAGCCCCACTCGTTGGTGTAAACCAGTTCCTTCACATGATCCGTTAGGTCATAGAACGTGGCGTTCGATTGCCCCGTTTCCATCCAAAGGCTGCTGGGGCCGCCGTTGCTCAACACCACCGCCATGCTCAGGGGATGGGTGGCATCGCCTAACCGAGTCCAGCCGATCGTGTTGCTGCCGGAGAAGTAGTCATACTGCGGCCCCCAACCAAAGCGCCGACGAGCATACAGAAACTTATCCAACAGCCAATTGTGTTTGGACAGCGAAACGGTATGTTGATGGCCATCCCGTCCCCGATCGGTATATTCCGCACCGTAATAGTCCCCGTAGAACACACAGGGATAGCCCTCCCGCCGCAGCAAAATGATCGCGTAGGCAAGGGGTTTAAACCAAGCTTCCACAGGCGATTCCAGGGCTTGCAGGGGTTGGCTGTCGTGGTTGTCCACAAAGGTGACGGCCAAGGTGGGCTGCTGTTGCATCAGGGTGTGATCGAGAATGGTGCGCAGGTCATAGGCACTGCCCGATCGACTGGCTTGGTGGAAGTTGTAGTGCAACGGCACATCAAACAGCGACATCCGCCCCTCCGTGGCCGCCAAATACCGATGCAGGGCCTCCACGTCGTTTTCCCAATATTCCCCCACCGCAAACAGCTTTCGATGGGGACAGTGACGGCGCACCGCATCGAGCCACTCATTGAAAAAGCTCGATCGAATGTGTTTCACCGCATCCAACCGAAACCCATCCGTGCCCAGGGTGTCTTGGATCCATTGGCCCCAATGCACCAACTCCTGGCGCACCTCCGGGTGATTCGTATCCAAATCGCAAGCCATCAAAAAGTCGTAGTTGCCATAGCGATGGCTCATTTTCGACTCAAAAGTTTTGGGACTGAGGCGATAAATGGCGCGATCGTCCGGATCATTGGCATTGTGGTTCACCGAGTCAAAACAGCGGGCATCCCACTTCATGGCCGAGTAGCGATCGCCCCGACCGGGAAAGGTGAACTTCGACCAAATGCTAATTTCCCGGGCCGCTCCCAACTCCCAATTGCGGTTATCGCTGGCGACGGGCGTGGCCCACACCGTTTCCGTGGCATCGCCCCCGTTTTTGTGATTAAACGCCGTGTCCAAATAAACCTGCAAACCCGCTGCCCGCGAAGCTTTCACAGCCGCGATCAGCTCTTCTTTGGTGCCATATTTGGTGCGAATAGTGCCTTTTTGGTCAAACTCGCCTAAATCAAACAGGTCATAGGTGCTGTAGCCCACATCAGAACTGCTGGTGCCCTTATAAACCGGCGGTAACCAAAGGGCTGTGATCCCTTTTGCGGCCAACTCCCGAGCTTGATCCTGCACCTGACCCCAAAGGGAGCCATCGGCGGGGCAGTACCACTCGAAGTACTGCATGATGACACCGTTTGTTTCTACCATGACCGTTCTCTCCGCTTCCTGGGCTGGCCCTTATCCATGACTGTAGGCCGATCGCCCAGAACTCAGCCCGGTAGTTTGCACAAACTTAAACTCTTTCAGAAAGGGGGCTATTGCACGGATTGGTCGCGATGGCTTTGAGGGGAATGGTGGTGGGTTGGGTGTCGGCAAGCGGTTCCGAGAAAGTGCCAGCAACCTAGCTGACGGCAGCCACAGCCTGGGAGAGGGCCGGGCTGGGAATGTCTTGATGCATCGGGATTTCGATGTGAAATGCCGTGCCACGCCCCACCTGCGAATCAAACCAGAGCCGACCTCGATGGGTTTGATGAATGACTTGGTGACTGATTGAAAGCCCCAAACCTGTACCTTTGCCCACGGGTTTTGAAGTCACAAAGGAATTGAACACTTGGCTCTGCAAATGGTCAGGAATGCCACTGCCGTTATCGGCGATCGTGATCCGAATCAGCCGTCCTTCACAGAGGCGTGTTTGAATCCGAATAATGCCAGGATTTTCCCGAATTTCATCAAAAGTCCAACCGGATTGAGATTCCTCGATCGCGTCGATCGCATTGCTCAAAAGGTTCATGAACACCTGATTCAGAGGCCCTAAACAGCATTCCACCAAGGGCAAATCCGCATATTCTCGCAATACTTGAATTTCTGGCCGCTCGCTGGAAGCCTTAATGCGATGGTTCAAGATAATTAAGGTGCTGTCGAGGCCCTCATGGATATTGGTAACCTGAAAATCGTTGTCATTGGCTCGCGAGAAGGATCGGAGCGATCGCACGATATCTCGTACACGCTCGGATCCCAACCGCATCGATCGCACCATTTGGGTCAAATCATCTAACAGAAAATCAGGATCAACTTCCTCCAACACCTCTTGCAACTCTTCTGGCACTTCAGGAAAGTAATGTTGATAGCTGCGAATAATGCGGCCCAAATCCTGAACATAGTGGCCCAGGTGTTCCACATTGCCGGAAATAAAGCTAATGGGATTATTAATTTCGTGGGCTACCCCTGCCAACATTTGCCCAACCGCCGCCATTTTTTCGCTTTGAATCACCTGAAGTTGGGTATCTTTCAGTTGATTCAGGGTGTTTTGCAAAGAGCTAAGCGAGGTTTCCAATTGCCGATACATGGATTGGAAAGCATCTTGCAAAATATCAATCTCATCGAGTCCCAGGGTGGGATCAATCGCAGTAGCAGGCTTGGTTGCTAAGGCTGCGGTGGGGTCGATCGCCCCCACCTTGTCCGCTCCTGCGCCGGGAAAGGGCGGCGCGGCGCTGGCTAAGGTGGCCATCGGGGCGATCGATTCGGGCGATCGCGCCGACTCCGGCCCCTTGGGATTGCTGGGGATGCCACCTGCCGGGGGCGATGTTTCCTCTTCATTGGTAATTCCGCTGGAAAGCAGCGCCATTTGGCTGCTGTGAACCAGTTCCCGGCAGCCATCAATCATCGGCTTCAAGCGCTGATTCAACCGGTGTACGAAAAACCAAATGCTGCCCAGCAGCACCAAACTAGCCACCAAGCTGGTTCCCAAGGCCGTTTGAAAAATGGGGGCAAACAGTCGGCGGCGCGGCACCACCGCCACCATCATCCAGTCCGTTCCCGCGATCGGGCGATAGGCCAAAAACTCAGCGGGAGTTGTCCGAAAACCCAACCGAGATTGGCGAATTTTGGGCCAAATTCGTTCCAAGGAGGGAATTTTCTGGTAGCTCGATAGGCCCGTGGCCCGCTGCGGATCCGGTGGATAGGCCAGCAGTTCCCCCTCATAACTCAGCAGCACGAAATAGCCGTCCTGTCCCAGCACCGGCCGCGCCAAACGTTCACTGAGATTGGTGATGTCAATATCCACCACCGTGGATCCCACCTTGTGGCGATCGCGACTGCGCACCGGACTCAGCAGCGTCACCAGCACCTGTTGATTCCAGCGGTAGGGCTTGAGCCACCTTGGCTCCGCCGCACTTGCCTCCTTGGGAGACACCAGGCGAGCTTCCGAAGGGGTGAGCCGCTCCGTCAGGGATTCGGCGCGATCGAGTTGGGCCAAGCGATCGGGGGTTGAAGGCGTGGCCGTGGGCGATGGAGTGGAAGGGGGAATGCCATCGCGGATCAACACATAGGGCGGAGCCAGCCGCTTATGGATCATGCTTGGCTCCGAAAAAGCGGTTTTCGGTTCCGACACCGTGGATCGGGGGCTAGCGGGCGTGGGCTGCGATCGCCCCAGTTCCGAAACCCGGTTTACCAACCGCGGCGGCACGATCGAATAATACGGATCGAACTGCTCCCGGCTCTTCAGCAGGGCAAACGGTTCCTGCTGCAACCCCAAGCCTGCCACCAGAGGCGGCCGGTTTTTCAAAAATTCCAAAATAATCTGTTCACAGCTTTGGGCGATCGCCGCCTCATCCTGGCCCAGTCGGCTGACCTCATAGACAGCAACCCCGAACCCATCCGCAAATTCTTCCACCTGCTTCAGATCGCTTTCGAGGCCTTGCACCTCAATCCTCAGGGTTTTTTGAATCTCATCAACCGTCTGATCCTTCAGCAGGTTGTAAGTAATCCCGGTCATGATGCCCAGCGTTGACAAAATGCCCAGCATCGTCCACAAGAGCATCTGAGCACCAATGGAAGAAAGCCTCGTGGCCTTCAGAATCAGTAGCAGTTCAAAGACGCGATGTCTCATGTGGTCAAGAGGGGGTGAAGACGCGATGCTGATTGGTCAATGGCATGACCATCACTGCAAAACTAGGTAATCTCGGGGTGCGATGGCATTACAATGCCTCGGCTCTCTCGACAACTACATATTTCCTATATCTCAATCGAACTTTGCAGATTCGGGAAACTTCAGAACTTTCTGACCCATTTCATCCTAATGACCTCATCCCAATGACGGACTTTTGATGAAATTTCGGCTAAATTTATCCCAAAAAATGCATCTTTGGCGACAATTAGCGACAAAACAGACCATTGGCAACTGAATCATAAACCCAATGATTTAGGTTTTTCCTCGATTGCCATTGTGAAGGGTGACGCAATGATGGTCAGGACAGAAATTGCCTAATGCTAATTTGCTAGGACTTTCTGCAAATTGACTAAAACCAAAAAGAATTATTGAGAAATGACTGCGTTTTTGAATCATCTCTTAAATTAATCATTTTTGAAATTAGTCTTTTTTGAAATTATTGGTTCACTCTGAATTTACTCCTAAATTTACTCCTCATCAAACTTCCTCAAGATTGACAAATTGATCCCAAGGACTGGTGCAATTGACTGTTGCCTGAAAACCACCGAGTTAGGGCATTAGCTAAACGGTCTGGAATGCACCCATGGGGAGTAGAAAGGCCAATTTGATTTATCCAAAATTCCCCTTAGCTTAGGAGATCACCTGGACTGATCTTGTATTCAAGACTACCGTATTCCGATGATGATGCTTGGGATTCACGCCCCAGGTTTCACAAGGTCTTGCGCAAAGGATGCCTGAAAAGCCAGAGTTGACAGCGAGAAAACGGGCTACCTTTGCTGAGTCAACTTCGCTGATTCAACATTGACGATTGGGTTTTGAAGTCCCGATCGACCGCCCGATCAATCGCCCCAACATTTCTCCCTGAACGCCCTCGGGAATCCTGAGGGGATGGGCGAAAAAGCCAAATCGGCGACCTTGTGGGTGGCATCGATCGACGAAGACAAGGGACTTAAGCCCCTTGCCCTGATGGCTACTAGCCCCTTGGCAAGTGCCCCAAGTTACTGCTCAGGCATCCTCTTAGAGCATCCTATTGAGCCGGTGGTGCAGCATCGGGAGGATTAAATCGATAACCAACTCCGCGCACCGTTTGGATAATTTGGGTTTTCGCTCCTGCACTTTCCATCTTTTTACGAATTTGACCAATGTGGACATCAACAACCCGCTGGTCGCCCACATAGTCGTAATCCCAAACTCTTTGCAAAAGTTCTTGGCGATTCCAGACCCGTCCTGGATGATTGGCCAAAAAATGCAAAATATTGAACTCTAAGGCCGTTAGGGTAATTAATTGATCATCAAGGGTGACTTCGTGGCGTTCCGGATCGATGACTAAGCTGCCAAAATTAAGGGAAGGTTGCGGTAAATCACGCGGAGAATTGCCCCGCCCCCGCTTGAGAATGGCACTAACGCGCACCCCTAATTCCATCAAGCTAAAGGGTTTTGTCAGGTAATCATCTGCCCCTTGGCGAAACCCTTTAATTTTATCGGCTTCATCGGAACGACTGGTGAGCATCAAAACGTAGACACCCGTTTTGGCTTGCATTTCCCGACACAGTTCGTACCCCGTTGCATCCGGTAGATTGACATCCAAAATCACCAGATCGGGTTGAAACTTTTCAAAGAGCGCTAAGGCCGTCTTCCCGTCAGGAGCCGACTCCATTTGATATTGCTGCTTGCTTAAGAAGCGATGGATCAACTTTCGGATCGCTGGATCGTCATCCACAACCAGCAGCTTTGGAGGCGTGTCAGTCATCGCTTTGAAGCCAAGATAATCGGCAGAGAAATATTATGGGGCCATTGGGGGTGCGACGGTCATCGCGGGGTGGAGATTTGGGTAGCTGTGATGAACCCAAATAAATAGGGGCTGCTCAATTGTGCCCCTTTCACTCAATCAGGTGCAAATCGTTGTCCAACGATCCAACTAAAATTTGTCCAAATTTGTCCAAATAGGATGATTGTCCAAATCATTTGCGGGGCTGATTGGGGTTGCACGCCAGTTTATTGACCCTTTCTACGGGGATCAGGGATCAACCGGATGTGACCAAACGCATTTCTAGCTTATTTGGGCGCTTGATTGCTTGTGGGGGAGTGTTTAGGAAAGTTTTGGACAGTGGGCTGCATGTTATTGCGCGTATTCTATCAAACCGGCACTATTTCACTAACGGTTGTGGCGATTCGCTTTTGACCAACGGATGATTGGCAGATGATTGGCAATTGACGGGCCATCATCCCAAACCCTTGGGAGCTGACTGGTGCAAGGTTTTGGCCCAAGGATTCGACTGGTCTGGCGCAGTGGGTCGATTCTTATAAATCCGGATAGATCCGGACAGATCCCGTAGATCCGGCTGCAGATTCGGCTGATCTGGCGCAAGGCTTGGGGGGGAGGGACTGGCTCAATGATGAGGACTTGTTGCCAATCCGAACTGCTCAGGTGCCGGTTGCTTAGAATTTAGACTAGATTTAAATAGTGTTTTCACGGTATTAGGGCGATCGCCAAGTGCCGCGATCATGCAGTGATCACTAAAACAGTACTGAACAGATAGCGTCGAAGGCGCTGTTTCACTCGATCGCCGCCAAGAGACTAGCCCCACCCAACGCATGAGCAACCCGAACCCCTACGAACAGCTTGGCGTGACCGAGGATGCGTCTTTTGATGAGATTCAATCGGCGCGCAATCGGCTCCTCAAGGAACATGAAACAGACCGCCAACGGATGGAAGCGGTTGAAATGGCCTATGACGCAGTGTTGATGGATCGGCTGCGGCTGCGGCAGGAGGGACGAATTAAAGTCCCCGATCGAATCCGGTTCGCGGAACAGGACGATCGCCCTGCGCCGGCCGCTCCCCAGCCCAGTCAGCCGCCGCAACTGCCCAATTGGTTAGCGGGGTCGATCGATCAGCCCACCCGTACCGATTGGATCCAGGCCGGCGGCACATTTTCGGTGTTGTTGGTACTGGGGTTGTTGAACCCTGGTGGTGATGGTGCGCTGCTGCAATTAGTACTGGCGATCGGGGCAGGGGCCAGCTTGTTTTTCCTCAATCGCAAGGAACGGCGCTTTGGCCGAGCGGTGTTGCTGACGCTGCTGGGGCTGATTGGCGGTCTGATTTTGGGTTCGTTGATCACGGGTCTGATTCCGCCTGTGGTTGGCTTGCGCACGGAGCAGTTGGTGGCGGTGGTGACGCTGATTACCCTTTGGCTCACCAGTTGCTTGCTGCGATGAGCAGGGCGATCGTCATTGCAGACAAGGGCCAAGACTTAGCCTTCAAGAGCAAAATTCCAGGGCGAAATCCTAGGGCCTGTCGTCAAATCGCCTGAAACCCTGATTCCATCGTTAGCAAATCGTGGGTAACAAGGGGCTTAAGCCCCTTGTTACGACGACTGGGACATGGAAAATCAATCGTTTCCGCCTGATCCTAGGAAATGACGACAGTCCCTAGGACAAAATTCCAGGCAAACGGCAACAATCAAGAACTAAAGCTTGAAAGTTAGAGCCAAGCCTTGAAAGCCCAAAATGCCCAGCGATCAAAGATATCTGTTGATCGCTGGGCATTTGCCGTTTAGAGGGGTTGTTTTCTGGTTAGCTCACGGAACGCTCCCCTAGTTGCTAACCTCGCGCACCGTGAGTTGATAGCGTCCTCGCCCTTGGGGATCGTAGGCATTGACGATGATCCGATAGGTTCCGGTGCTGGGCAACTGCACCACGAGAGCGGCGTTGGTGTTGGTGTCGCTGATGTCGTCGGCATCGGCCAGTTTTTCATCTTGGGGATCCGCCACCATGAGGTAGGGATCAAAGTCATTGCTCTCCAGCAGGATTTCAATTCGTTGGCCGGCCCGCCCATTGAATCGATATTCCTGGTAGGGGCTGTTGTCGGATTGCAGGCGGGGCGAACTGGCGGTTAGGCTGCCGGCATCTTGCAGGATGAGGGAGCCGGCCTGTTGCGTACCGGGCTGCGTGCCGGGCTGCGTGCCGGGGTTGGTGGCGGCGGGGCCACCCGATCGCGCCCGCAGGGTATAGCGTCCTTGTTGGTTGGTGGCGGCGGTGTTCACAAATACGGTGTACAGACCGCTGCTGGGCAGGGTGGCGGTGACGCGGGCGTTGGTTTGGCCGCCGCTGTCGTCGTCCTGGGCTAGCTCTTCTCCTTCGGGATTGAGCACGATCAGGTAAGCATCGAAGTCGCCGCTGGCCAGGTCGATCGTGACTTGGTTGCCCGCTTCGCCCGTGAAGGTGTAGATGTCGTAGAGGGTTTGGTCTTGGCTCAAAACCCGATCGCCCTCGGCCAGTTCGCCGGCCAGGGGCTGATTATTCAGAGCCAGGGTGGTGACGGGGATGGAGGGGCGCAAATCTCCCGATCGCGCCTTGGCCAGGAAGTCCAACACGCGATCGGTGGAGATGGCAAAGCCAATGCCGATGTTGCCACCGCCGTCGCGATCAACATAGATCGAAGTGTTGACCCCAATCAGTTGCCCTTTGCTGTTCAGGAGTGGGCCGCCGGAGTTGCCGGGGTTGATGGCCGCGTCGGTTTGAATTAGCCCTTCAATGTTGTCCAGGCGGCTGACAATACCCACGGTGAAGGTGTTTTGGAATTTGCCAAAGGGATTCCCGATCGCGAAGGCTCGCTGCCCCACTTCCACGGAACCGGGCGGCGCAATGGGCACCACCGGCAACCCACTCGCCCCCCGCAGTTTCAGCATGGCGAGGTCTAGGCTGCCTTCCGCAAATCCCAGAATATCCGCCTCAAATTTTTGACCATTGGCCAACACCACAGTCACGGGGCTGGCGGCATCATCCACCACATGGGCGTTGGTCAGAATCAGGCCATCGGCGCTGACGATGCTGCCGCTGCCGGTGCTGCTGCTGGTTTCGATCGACACAACGGCAGGGCTGGCGGTGCGATAAACCCGCACGTTCACCTCTTCATCACTGTTGCCTTGGGCCCGGTGACCGGGAACCACGGGGCGCAACGGATCGATCGACTCGTTCGCCGGGCCTAGCCGTCCTGCGTCGGGGGGCATTTGCCGCGCTGCAACGGGACTGGCCGCCCAGCCAATGGAGCCGATCGAGAGGAGGATCATTCCTCCCAGCCCCCAGAGGGCATGGGGAAGCCGATATGGCGGCATAGGCTGCGATCGCTGATTGATACTCATGGCCCCAAACCCTTCTGCAACGATGGTCACAACGTGGTCACAACAAAACCGCCAGCGCCGGGCCCCACTGGTGGGTTCGCTGGCGTTGGCATTGTACTTTTCTTGAACTTAGCAGACCGATCGGGAGATACCGATGCGATCGCAGACAAATCCTGTCTTGGTTTCTGTCTTAGCGGCTCGCTGGGTTGACGGTTGGAAGCTGAAGAACGTGAGGTTAATCCACCGAAAATTCACTCAGGAACGGGGCCCAAAGGGGCCTAGTCCCGATCGCCATTGGTCGATCGCCTGAGCCAAGGCGGGCCGCACCTGCTGCCAAACACCCGCCCAATCTCGGGGTTGGAGCTGACGAAACAACCGAGCCGTGGGATACCAAGGGCAATCGGCGCGATCGAGCATCCAGCGCCAATTGGGCATCTGTGGCAACAAAATCCAGGTGGGCAAGCCCAGGCCGCCTGCCAAGTGGGTGACAGAGGTGTCAACACAAATCACCAAATCCATTTGGGCCGCGAGGGCGGCGGTGTCGGCAAAATCCCGGAGTCGATCGTGCCAGGCCTGGACTTGCGGAAATTGGGCGATCGCCCCGGCATCATGCCCCACTTGCAAGCTATGCAGTTGCACCTCCGGGCAATTCAGATGCTCCACAAATTGGGCTAGGGGAATCGATCGATTGTGATAGTCCCGGCGGCCGTCGCGATTGGCTTGGTAGCCACTGGCCCAGGCAATGCCCACATGAAGTCGATCGCGCCGAAAGGTAAATGCCTGCTCTGGTCGCCAGTCCGTGGCCTGGGCTGACAGGTAAGGAATCGATCGGGGAATGGCCGCCAAGCTGGGCGTGAACACCTTGGGCAGGCTCAGGAAGGAAATTTGCCAATCGAAGGCCGGCAGGGCCGCCCCTTGAACCACCACTTGCGCCACCCCTGGCAGGGCCGCCAAAATTCGGGCCGTGGGCTGCGGCGACTCCACCACCACCCTCGCGCCCCGAGCCGCCAACAGAGGCAAATATCGCGCCAAGTGCAAAATATCGCCCAAACCACACTGGGCATAGACCAAGATGGTTTGCCCCGCGATCGGCTCCCCATTCCAGGCCGGTTGCTGGAAGGGCCGCCGGGGCAAAACGTTGGGCCAGCGCCATTCAAACTCCGCAAAGCCCCCTTCATAGTCGCCTTGGTGTAACCAAAGGTTGGCCCGTCCCCAGTGAACATCCGCTTCATCGGGTTGATGGCGGAGGGCGGCTTCGTAGCAGTCGGCGGCGGCGGCCAATTCCGCCAGCTCAAAGTGGCAATTCCCGATCGCCCCCAGGGCCCGCGCCTGCACACCGGGATCGGGCGGAGCCAGGGTCAGTCCCCGTTGGTGGGCGGCGATCGCCTCCCGAAATTCTTGGCGATAAAAACAAACCCGTCCCAACTGGAACCAAGCACCGGGATAGTGAGGATCCAATGCCAACGATCGCTGAACCGCCGCATAGGCCAGCTCAGGATCGTCCCCAGCTTCGCGATCGAGCGCAATCCAACTTTGCAGCAGGTGGGCCAGGGCGCGATCGGGGTTGCGTTGCAAGGCCTGCTCGATCGCCGCCGCTTCCGGCCACCGACATTGCTGGCAAAGACTTTGGGCCAGGTAAAGATGCAAGTCCGGTAGCTCAGGATTAGCCTGAATGGCTTGCTGATAGTGTGTGGTGGCCGTTGCCCAATCCTGTTGTTGCAGGGCAATGGTGCCCCGATTAGCCCAGACTTCTGCCCAATCGGGTCGATAGTGCAAGGCCCAGCCATAGGCGCGATCGGCCGCGGCCCACTGCCCTTGCCCCTGCAAACCATTGCCCAACCAGCGGTAAGGCTCTGGCCGATCGGGAATCAGCCGAATGGCCCGACGGGCCTGCTCGATCGCCCCTTGGGCCTGGCCCTGTCGCCAAGCCGCCTCGGCCGCCGCCAAGGCCTGGTCAAACTCTGTCACCAGCATTTTCAAGGCGATCGGGGGTGCAGTCTTGGGGGTGATTGTCGCGATCGTTTCTTCCTGTCTGGGGGCTGTGGTTTCGCCTGCTTGCATGGATCTCCTCGCATCTCATCGCATCCGCCCGCGTTTGGCTGCTGATAACCGGGCTGGCTCAATCTAGTGGGGTAAATCGGGCTGGTTAAATCTAGTGGGGTAAATCGGGCTGACCGAACTTGATCGCTTGGATTTTCTTGATCGCTTCAATTGGCTTGATGGAATCTGAATTGATCGAATTTGGCTGATGGCACGACACCTGCTCCAGGTCACGGTTTAGGGCCTGGGTTTCCGGATCCCGCTGCAATCTCGGCCGCCGGAACTCGCGATCGGGTCAGCCATCCGGTGTTTAATTGAACCCGGTTTGCATAACCCGATCCCCCTGAGATCAATCTTTCAAAACTTCACAGGAGTTTGACCCATGAGCCAGCTCGATCCCGCAACCATCATGAAGCAACAAGTGGCCCGGGCCGCCGTGGCCCGCGTCAAGTCGGGAACCGTCGTGGGGTTGGGCAGCGGCTCAACGGCGGCCTTTGCGATCGAATATTTGGGCGATCGGCTCAAGTCCGGTGAACTCACCGACATCATCGGCGTGCCCACGTCGTTCCAGTCGGAAGTGCTGGCCAAGCAGTTTGGCATTCCCTTGGCCACGCCCAACGATGTGGATCGGATTGATGTGGCGATCGACGGGGCCGACGAAGTGGATCCGCAAAAGAACCTGATCAAGGGCGGCGGCGCGGCCCACACCCGGGAAAAAATTGTGGACTGCTTGGCAGCGGAATTTATTGTGGTGGTGGATGCCAGCAAATTGGTCGATCGGCTGGGAACCACCTTCCTGTTGCCCGTGGAAGTGTTGCCCATGGCTCTGGAACCGGTGAAGCGGGCGATCGTCGCCCTGGGTGGTGAGCCGCAATTGCGGATGGCCGTCAAAAAAGCCGGCCCCGTGGTGACGGATCAGGGCAACTTGGTTCTGGATGTGAAGTTCCCCAACGGCATTGACGATCCCGCCACCTTGGAAAAAGCCCTGAATAACATTCCCGGAGTCCTGGAAAACGGCCTGTTTGTGGGAACCACAGACTGCGTGCTGATTGGGGAAATTGTGGATGGGGAACCGCAAGTCCGCCAAATGTAGGATGAATGCCGTCTGGGCTAGATCGGGGTGGGTAATGCCCACCCTGCTAGTGAGTCAAGGTCTAACTGAATGCCCGACTCAGTAACTGGCTGAATGTCTGCCCCATCGCTAACCAATTCATAGAAATTCATTAGCCGCTGAACAACACTCGAACGATTGAAGGGCCCGCGATCGCCATCATGGTCAATTCTGTCGGTCAAAATCTTTGCCAATTGCAGGATAGAAAGATGATTAAATATCTGTGCGATCGCTAATTACTCCTAAGTTGGGTCTTGTGCGCGATCCTTGCCCGAATGTCTACCTGTTTCGGTCATTCGGCAGAATGACAATCCAGTCAAAATTGAGCGCAGAGTGAAGCGCAGGGTTGAGTGCCAATGCCATCTGCAACCACTCAACGCAAGAGATCATGGCTCCTCAATTTTGCTCTCCCCCTCGCACGTTTAAGCCCATGGTGCAAGCTCACACGCGAATGTTGGATCGTTCAGTTCCCCAAGCCGTAAAAGCCGCAGTCATGGTCATTGGCGGCGCAGAAGACAAGATTCACGGTCGTGAAATTCTGCACGCCTTCTTTCAGCGATCGGGCGGAACCGGTGCCAGAATCGCCATCATTCCGAGTGCTTCGCGGGAGCCATCGGTGATTGGCAGCAAGTACCGCATGATTTTCGAGAGCATGGGAGCCGAGTCGATCGAAATTCTTGATGTGCGCGATCGCGACCAAGGCTCCAACGAAAGCTATCTGGAATATGTCTACAGTTGTACGGGCGTGTTCATGACCGGCGGCGATCAGTTGCGGCTGTGTGGCCTGCTGGCGGAAACGCGGCTGATGGAAAGCATTCTGGAGCGGGTGCGGCGACGGGAAATTTCCCTGGCCGGAACCAGTGCCGGGGCAGCGGTGATGGGCCACCACATGATCGCGGGCGGTGGCTCGGGCGAGTCCCCCAATCGATCGCTGGTGGATATGGCCACGGGGTTTGGTGTGTTGCCCCATGTGATTGTGGATCAGCACTTCCACAACCGAAATCGGATGGCGCGGCTCTTGAGCGCCGTGTCCTTGCATCCCGATCGCCTGGGCATTGGTATTGATGAAGATACCTGCGCCTGTTTTGAGGATGACGGTTCGATCGAAGTGCTGGGTAAAGGCACGGTCACCATCATTGACCCGGGCGACATCACCTACACCAATCAATCCCTAGTGGGAGCCAACGATCCCGTTAGTTTGCATCACCTCCGTCTGCATGTGCTCAGCTACGGCGATCGATACTCAATTCCCATGCGGCGTGTGGTCAGCACCGGGCAACCGCGCTAGTCGTTAAACCATTTCCGTGATCTTCCGTGATCTAACGACTCTCGCGCTCCTGGGCTAATCCAACCGAAAGAGCACTGTTCAAAACCACAAAACCCAGCCTCAGTGATGCACCGGGGCTGGGTTTTGCGTTTGAGCTTTGAAATCTTGACCCGATCGCGCGAACCGGCAATGAACGGGCAGCGAATTGAGACTCGAGGATTGAGCCGATCGACGCTGGACTAGCCACCGATGAAATCGGCAAACGCTGTTCCAAGTTGCCTACTTATCGGCCCCTTGCAACCGCAGCAACAGGAAACCACCGCCCAAGCCAATCAAAATCAAGGTGAATGCCAAAAAAGCCGTGCTAAAAATTTCGCCGCTCATGGTGTTATTTCGGTTTCGGTAACGTGCCTCGCCATTGTATCAACGCGCGTAGGACTGGGACTCGAATTGAGACTCGAATTACGGCTTGAATAGCGGCTCAAATTGCGGCCCGAATTGAGACTTGGATTCAGCCCTTTGCTGGCCTTCCCCGCGAGCCGACTGGTGGCCTGGCTGGCCACCCAACCCAGGCAAACTTACGGTGCGCTGCGAATCAACAGAGCGGTGCTTTCCTTTTGGGTTGCCAAAATAGTGCCCTGCAAGCGAGCGTTTTCCAAGCGGGCATTCGCCACATTCGCCCCATGCAACTTGGCAAACCGCAAATCAGCATTGGTCAGGTTGGCTCCGGCCAAGTCAGCCCCTTCCAAGCTGGCGCGGCTGAGGGAAGCGTTGTGTAAATTCGCATCCCGCAAATTAATCCCCGCCACATCCATCGGCACATCCATGTTGCCGTAGCTGGCCTGTTGCCACCGCAGCAACCCGGCCATGGTCTGGCGAGCATTGTTCAGGTTGGCCCCAGCTAACTGGGCCCCTTCCATGTTGGCTCCCAACAAGTTGGCATCCTGGAGATTGGCCGAGCGCAAATCTGCCAACACCAATCCCACCAGAGTCAAATCCGCCTGTTGCAGGTTGGCTTGGGCGAGCTTAACTGCGTGCATCCGCGCCTCGATCGCGCTGGCTCGGCTCAAATTAGCGGCCGTCAAGTCCGTGCGCCACAGTTTGGCTCCATTCAAATTCGCCCCTTGCAGGTTAGCCCCAGCCAGATCAAGATCAGACAGGTCAGCACCACTCAGGTCACAATTTGCGCAACTTTTGGTTTCCAGCAGTTGGCGCACATGGGCAGGGTTTTCCGCAACGCTCGGGAGCGCCGTCACTGCCAATGTGCTGGCGAAGAATGCAACGCCCGCCACTACTTTCGTCAACACTTGAACTGAATTCATTGCGCCTTCCCCTCGTTCAACCTGCCTCTAATATCTAGGATAAATTGGGTGGGGGCGGTGACCGCTTGCTGTTGCGGAATGCGATCGTTACGCTTTAATACGCCGGCCGCCATTACAGAGCAATGGTGATCTCGATCGCACATCCCATCAAATACCCTTGGTTTCCATTGACTCGCGAAATTGTGCGGCAAAAAATCGCGATGTGACAGTTTCTGAACCAGATAAATCAACGGTTCCAGGCTTTAGTTCGGAAATCCGTCCCTACAACCGAAAATCGATTCAGCAGTCGATCGCGCCGATCATCACCACCTCGCTCGATCAAAGCAACTCAACGCTTGCGGGGATCAATTTTGTTAGGATCTGCTGAGAAAAATGATTCCGCTCCAGTAAGAACCCTATTGATTTATCCTGCATTTCAAATTCAAATTTACAGAATGTAAAGAATCGATTGTTGTTTTCACGCAACTATGATCGATTGGGTTAAACGTTGTTGCCGACTTTCAACTATTGATCTGAGTGTCGATATTAAGTGTCGATTTGAGTATTGATTACGATCGCGGATCAAGTGCCGACTTAGCGATCGACCCCATATCCACCCGATATTCACATCCCAGCGATCGGGTCTGGACCAAAGTATTGCTTAAAGGTCAATTTGAATATTGGCCAGAGTCTGAATTTGAGAAACATCAAGTTTCGATGAAGATTCTTGACAGTTGCGCAACAATAGCTGACTGCCTTGGCCCATGGTTCTGTTACGGTCTGCCCCAAGGGCGGTAGGCTAAATGCGGGCGATCGCCCCTAGCGTCTTCCTGGCGACTGAACCGTGACTAAGCTGATTATTCAGATTCCCTGCTTCAACGAAGAAGAAACCCTGGGCATTACGCTCCAAGCCTTGCCCCGCGAGGTGCCCGGCTGCGATGTGGTGGAGTGGTTGGTGATTGATGATGGCAGCGTCGATCGCACCGCTGAGGTGGCTTTGGCCCATGGGGTAGACCACGTTGTGCGACTGTCCACCAATCAGGGACTGGCAAAGGCGTTCATGGCCGGTTTGGATGCTTGCCTGAAGGCCGGAGCAGACATCATCGTTAATACCGATGCGGACAATCAATATTGTGCCGATGACATTCCGGCGCTGGTGTTTCCAATCCTGGCCCATCAAGCAGAGATGGTGATTGGGGCCCGCCCGATCGCGGAAATTGAGCATTTCTCGCCCGTCAAGAAGGCCCTGCAACAGTTTGGCAGTTGGGTGGTGCGCTTGGCCAGCGACACGGACATTCCCGATGCGCCCAGCGGTTTTCGGGCCCTGAGTCGGGAGGCGGCCCTGCGGGTCAATGTGTTCAATGGCTATACCTACACCCTGGAAACGATTATCCAAGCGGGGCAACAGGGAATCGCAATTGTTTCCGTGCCGATTCGCACCAATGGCTACCTGCGCCCCTCGCGCCTGGTCAAGAGCATCCGCAGCTACATCCAGCGATCGATCTTCACGATCCTGCGGATTTTCATGACCTACAAGCCCCTGCGATCGTTTCTGATTTTGGGGACAGTTCCTTTCTCGATCGGGGTGTTGCTGGGAATTCGCTGGCTGCTGCTTTACTTCGGCGGCTCACCCCGGGCCCACGTGCCTAGCTTGATCCTGGCGGCGATCGGGATTTTGGTGGGGGTGCAGCTCTGGATTTTGGGATTGGTGGCGGATTTGCTGGCCGTGAACCGCAAAATGCTCGAAGACATCCAACTGCGGGCCCGCCGGGCAGAAATTGAAGCCGCCCGCCAAGAAAGCGATCCTCCGGTTAGCGGCCCCCTGGCTTCGCTATATCCCATGCATGACAACCGTTCTAACCGCTAAAGTGACCTTGCATCACGTCGCATCACGGCAAAATTTGATCGACTGGCGGATCAATTTGGCGCAATTGGGCGCAATGATTTGCAACGATCAGTTGACGAGCTTCAAAAAGCCTGCTAGATTAATCACCCGTGTTCGGAATTTCACTGCAACACCCAACCGGCCCGGTTGTGCTTGCAGTCCCCAACACCGCCTTATAGCCCCCAACAGGGCGATGGGGGTCGCTAACTCAACGGTAGAGTACTCGGCTTTTAACCGATTAGTTCTGGGTTCGAATCCCAGGCGACCCATTTTTTTAGAATCCACAGTCCCCAAAAATAGTCTTCAGAGATAGTCTTCAGATCCTGTCTTTGGGATCCTGCTCTGGATTGAACTGCCTGGATCTCTCCACAATCCGCCATGCCTGCGCAACACCCCAAGGGCTGGTTTTGGGCGATCGAGTCGATCGAGAGATCAAGTCACTTTCCAAAACTCCCTGCCACAACTCCCTGCAACTCAGAATTTTCCACGGGACAGAATCGCCCGAATCCTTTCGAGATCAGGTCTCTAGGTTTGGTCGATCGGGCGCTGGGTCAATTCAAGATCTCCAAAACCGCCAAATCGTCGAAATTTTAATTCTTGCTTCCAGAAAAACAGAGGGGCTGGCAACAATTGTTTTAAGATTAGTGCCAAGCACTCGACCGGCCGAGAGTTATCGAGGCATCGATATAAATCTATCTTAGGAGGATTCCTATGGCGCTCGTACCCATGCGGCTTCTGCTCGACCACGCGGCAGAAAATGGCTACGGCATTCCTGCCTTCAACGTCAACAACATGGAGCAGATCCAAGCGATCATGCGGGCAGCCGATGAAACCGATAGCCCCGTGATCCTGCAAGCGTCGCGTGGTGCTCGTAACTACGCTGGCGAAAACTTCCTGCGTCACTTGATCTTGGCAGCTGTGGAAACCTATCCCCACATCCCCATCAGCATGCACCAAGACCACGGTAACGAGCCGGCCACCTGCTACTCGGCCATCAAAAACGGCTTCACCAGCGTGATGATGGATGGCTCGCTGGAAGCTGATGCGAAGACCCCCGCGAGCTACGAGTACAACGTGAACGTGACCCGAGAAGTGGTGAAAGTTGCCCACTCGCTGGGTGTGAGCGTGGAAGGCGAACTGGGTTGCTTGGGTTCGCTGGAAACCGGCATGGGCGAAGCAGAAGATGGTCACGGCTTTGAAGGCAAGCTGGATCACTCCCAACTGCTGACCGACCCCGATGAAGCAGCCGACTTCGTGGAAAAGACCCAAGTGGATGCTCTGGCAGTGGCGATCGGCACCAGCCACGGTGCTTATAAGTTCACCCGCAAGCCGACCGGCGAAATCCTTGCCATCAGCCGCATTGAAGAAATCCACAACCGTCTCCCCAACACCCACTTGGTGATGCATGGTTCGTCTTCGGTTCCCGAAGATCTGCTGGCGCTGATCAACCAATACGGCGGCACGATCCCCGAAACCTACGGCGTGCCCGTGGAAGAAATCCAAAAGGGTATCAAGTGCGGTGTGCGCAAGGTGAACATCGACACCGACAACCGCTTGGCGATCACCGCTGCGGTGCGCGAAGCCCTGGCCGGCAACACCAAGGAATTTGACCCCCGTCACTTCCTGAAGCCCTCGATCAAGTACATGCAAAAAGTGTGTGCCGATCGCTATAGCGAGTTCTGGACCGCTGGCAACGCTAGCAAGATCAAGCAAGTCTCGGTGGACGAGTTTGCTCGCAAGTATGCCAAGGGTGAATTGGTGGCTAAGGCTGCTGCCAAGGTCTAAAAGGTTCGATCGGGAAGTTGGGTGATGAATGATTCAAAATGAATCGGGCGATCGCCCAACTCTGCCTTCGATTGAGCACTGATTGATCACCGATTGATCATTGATTGAGCACTAATTGATTACTGATTAGTCATTGATTGGTCATTGATTGGTCATTAATTGGTCATTGATTAATCACTAAGTTTTTGGCCCAAAAATGACAATAGCGGTGAAGCCAAGTGCCTCGCCGCTATTTTTTCTGTTTAGGGGGGTTGCCTTTGGGTTATTGGCCCTCGGGTTTGTGGCTTGGGTTGATTGTTGATGTCGATCGGCCAACAGCAACAAGCTTAATGAACCGGAACCACCCAATCGTTATGGCCCGTCAGGTTGCCGCCTTGAATGTGGTATTGCATGGTGTCAGCAATGGCATTGTTTTCATCACAAAAAACAACGGGAGCTGTAAAGGGTCGATCGCTCAAGCGATAGGCGATCACTAAACATTTGTCGCCCACTTCTCCCAACCGCGCAGAACCACCATTGAGCGTAAATTCGCCTGGCCCGGCGGGAATGGCGTAGGTGACCCAACGTTCACCATTGCGCAGATTAACCAAATGCACTTGCTCATAGGCTTCAATGCCAGCACGCTCCATCAACGCCGCATCAATGCCGACGCTGCCGTTGTAATCCACACTTTTGTCGGTGACGCGGATACCGTGAATTTTTCCGGAAACAAAGGTCTTCATTAAAGAAGCGATAAGAGAAGGATTGCCGATGATTATTTCAGAGTCTTTCCTGTTTCAGGGCCTTTTAGGTAACAGGTTCTGAGGAGTCGATCGGGGCTAGGCCAAAACGGGTTCGTTGATTGGCTCGTTAATTGGCTCGTTTGGTTGTTCTGATTCTGGGCCGATCGCGCCGAATTCGGCTTCGTGGCGTTCAATTTGGGCAATGGTGCGATCGATCAGGGCCACCCCTTCGGCGGCCGTTTCAATCCGGCAGAGTTGGCCGCGCAACTCCGCTGCCCCATAGAACCCCTTGGCATACCAGGTCATGTGCTTTCGGGCCTGGCGAACACCCCGATCGCCCTTGTAAGCGGCCAACATGGTCAGGTGTTCTTGGGCACAACGCAACCGCTCGATCGGGCTGGGCTGGGGGCGCAACTCGCCGGTTTTCAGGAAATGGTCAATTTCACCCACCAAGAACGGATAGCCCATGGTTCCCCGCGAGCACATCACCCCATCCGCGCCGGTTTCCGCCAAACAACGCACCGCAGCCTCCACGGAAAAAATATCCCCGTTGGCAATGACCGGCACGGAAACCGCTTCCTTCACCCGTTGGATCCAAATCCATTTGGCGGGGCCGTTATAGCCCTGGGCCCTGGTGCGACCGTGAACGGTCAGCATGGCTGCGCCCGCCGCTTCCATCCGCCGGGCAAAATCCACGATGTTAATTTCGCTTTCGTTCCAGCCAATCCGTGATTTCACGGTGACCGGCACGTTCACCGCCGCCACCACGGCCCGCACGATCGCCTCGGCCGTTTCTGGGTCGCGCAACAGGGAAGAACCACCACCGTTTTTGGTAATTTTGTTCACCGGGCAGCCCATGTTGATGTCCACGGTGTCGGCCCCTTCTTCAACGGCCATTTGGGCCGCCTCGGCCAAAAATTGCGGGCGACAGTCAAACAGTTGAATGCTGATGGGACGCTCTTCGGCGGAAACCTCCATGATTTGCGGAAGCTGCCGTGCGTAGTGCAACCCGGTGGCGTTCACCATTTCGGTGTACATCATCGAGGTGGGTGCATAGCGCCGCACCAAACGCCGAAAGACCAAATCCGTGACACCAGACAGAGGCGCTTGCAACACGCGGCTCTGAAGGGTGACGGAACCAATTTGGAGTGGTTCGGCCAAACGGGCTTTGAGTTCAGGGGATAGGGTCAACATGGGCGATCGAAAGGGGCGATCGAGGCATTGGTCACCGGCTGCAACCGTGGGCAATGCGATCGGGACAGGAAACCGTGGCTGAGGGATGGGGAATTTCCCCTAAAAGTTGGCTTTTGAATATCGCCTAAGAAATATCGCCTAAGAAATATCGCCTCAAGAGGATGTCTGGAAAGTGTCTTTCGACACGGGCCAAGCATCAACCGTCGCGGGGCAAGGGGCTTAAGCCCCTTGTTTATGTTGATCGCTGGGGCCCGCAAGGTAGCCATTGGGGCTGTTCAGACATTCCCTAAGCATCTTTTTTAAAATCTTTCTTTAAGAATACATGGGAATTTGATCGCCCTTTCTGGAAATCGAGCGGCGGCGGCAGGGCTTTAGATTGGCACTGTTGCCAAGGGTTCAGCGCTTCGTGGGGGCCCCAGCGGGCGGCAGTTCTCCACCGATGACGGTCGATCGCTCAAAGAGCAACTGTCGAGCGCGGGCGGCTCCCAATTCTCCATAAACCCGCAAGGTGTAGGAACCGGGCGGCAAGGGGCCGATCGTGCCGGTAATTTGGTAATCGCATAGACAGCGACAATGTTCCCCCTCATTGCGTTCCACGACGGTGATGATCGATTGGCCGCCTTCGCGATCGAGGGAGCGATCAAGTACAAAAGCCGCACAGCAGGTGTAGGTCAAATCATGTCCAAAGACCAGCGTTCTGCCTTCGGTGCTGATGGCGATGTTGCTGACCAACTCTCGTCCCAAGGCCAAGGGGGAACGGGTCACCCCCTCGGATGCCCCACTTTTGCAGGTTAGGGCCCGAGCCGCCGCCCAAAGAGGCGTAACCGCAGGCGATATCGAGGCATCTTCGCAACCGGAAACCGAATAGTCAAACTTCAGCTCACGATCCGAGCCGGGCGCAGTCACCCGAGGCGCAGGCTGAGGTTGCCCAACCCGATCGATCGCCCCCGGGAGCGCCTGGGCCACCGCCGATCGCCCTTGATCAATCGCCTCAATGGCCAACAGGGCCACACAACCCAGCACCACAGCCCAGCCCAAGGGCGATCGGGAGGGCGATCGCTGGCCCGATCGGTCACGCGATCGATGAATTTGTTGCATTCCCCCAATCCTCCCTTGCGCCTCGTGCAATTTACCAGTTCCCGATCGCCCCAATACTCCACTTATTCATGGCTGCCCGTCGCCATTCCGCCAGGGTGGCCAACCAATCTCGCTCGATCGCCCCAGGCTTCCGTAGTCAAACATCAAACGGGCTGGTTTGGGATCTGGCCGGCGCTGAATCGGGCTGGTCTTGAATTTTGTCTAGGATCTGCTCCAATCATAACGAGCACCCCCAAGCCGGAGTCATCCATCAAAGCAGTTGCCACCGCGTCCTGAACCGGTGCATCGTGCAGGTTAATGAATTGACCGCTGGCTGACCCGAGCGATCGGAATGCTGAGATTAATTATTAACGATTGTTAAGAATTAATTGAGTGCTTGACACTTCTAGAGGAGTTCGCTAATTTAGATATCGCGAAAGGCGCGGACGGCAAGCGAAACGCGAGCGCAACGCCCACAGCAAAAGAACTCAAGCGATGGTAAAGTAAGTTTGCCGAGCCTGAGCGCTCCGAGCGAAAGCTCAATGATACGCCCCCATCGTCTAGAGGCCTAGGACACCTCCCTTTCACGGAGGCGACGGGGATTCGAATTCCCCTGGGGGTATCAAAAACAGAACTGACTGACGAGCTGGATCACACCGGAAGTTAGAAAGGGTTAAGAGTTGAGAGCCTGTTGTGATTACGACAGGCTCTCAACCCATTTGGGGGTTCCCGTAATCCTTGGGTGTTCCCAGGGGGGACAGGGTTAGGGCGATCGCCCGGGTTAGGATTGGGAGACCCAACCCCTACGGCGATGGAAATGGCGATCGACCCTAACGCCTTTACAGAACCGCGCCGAGTTGTCGCTCCAGTTTCCGAATCAGACCCGCACGACTGACCACGGTGGCCGTTTGCCGCTCGATGCGCACAAACACACGCCCCGAAAACCACTTGCGCCAGGAAGCGCGTTCATAAACCTGGATGCCGGTGCGATCGCCCAGCACGGTTGTGGGATCCACCGTCACAAATTCCCAGCTCGTGAGCAGTTGCTCCAGTTGCGTTTGCAGATCATTGCCCGATCGCACCGTCAGCTCCAGCGAAGCCGTGCGGTTAAAATAAGCCCCCAACAGCCCCAACACCAGCCCGATCGGCAAGGCTGTTTCGATCGCCTCCAGGCCCAACCGTCCACCAAACAGCAACGGCGCACTCGAGAAAGTGGCCACCACCGTCGCCATCACGGTGTAGTAGACAAATGTGAACAAAAATCCTGGCCCCTGTGGCATGGTCTGGCGACTCCGTACAACGTTTCCAACACAATTTCCCACCCAATTTAGACGCGATCGCCCGCCAATCAAACCCCGATCACGATTCTGCGGCTTTCCCTAAATTGATCCTTTCCCAGTCGATCCCCGCCCGGTTTTCCAGCCAATGGCAGCCAAGGCAAAATGGTAGGATGAAACCTCAGCGCCAGCTCCACCACTGGCCAAGCTAGGGGTGTCTGGGATCCTTGCCCAGGCTGAGAACACACCCTTAGAACCTGATCCGGTTCAAACCGGCGTAGGAAAGCTACTTTTTTGAGGAACCAAATATGTTGCGTAGCGAATGGGTTGCCAAGCGTCGCGGTCAAGAAAACGTGTCGCAAATGCACTACGCACGTCAGGGCATCATCACCGAAGAGATGCTCTACGTTGCCCAACGCGAAAACCTCACCCCCGAACTGATTCGCGACGAGGTGGCCCGCGGCCGGATGATCATTCCGGCTAACATCAACCACCCCAACTTGGAACCGATGGCGATCGGGATTGCCTCCAAGTGCAAAGTCAACGCCAACATCGGCGCATCGCCCAACTCCTCCAACCTGGCCGAAGAAGTGGCCAAGCTGGAACTGGCGGTGAAATATGGCGCAGACACCGTGATGGACTTGTCCACCGGCGGCGGCAACCTGGACGAAATCCGCACGGCGATCATCAACGCCTCGCCCGTGCCGATCGGGACTGTGCCGATCTACCAAGCCCTGGAAAGCGTCCATGGTCGGATCGAAAACCTGACCGCCGATGATTTCCTGCACATCATCGAAAAGCACGCCCAACAAGGTGTGGACTACATGACGATCCACGCCGGGATCTTGATCGAGCACCTGCCCTTGGTCAAGAGCCGGATCACCGGGATTGTGTCGCGTGGCGGCGGCATCATCGCCCGCTGGATGCTGCACCACCACAAGCAAAACCCGCTCTACACGCACTTCGACGACATCATCCAAATCTTCAAGAAATACGATGTGTCCTTCAGCTTGGGCGACTCGCTGCGTCCCGGCTGTACCCACGATGCGTCCGATGAAGCGCAATTGGCCGAGCTGAAAACCCTGGGCCAACTGACTCGCCGCGCCTGGGAGCACGATGTGCAGGTGATGGTGGAAGGCCCCGGCCACGTGCCGATGGATCAGATCGAGTTCAACGTGAAGAAGCAGATGGAAGAGTGCTCCGAAGCGCCTTTCTATGTGTTGGGGCCGCTGGTGACGGACATCGCACCGGGCTACGACCACATCACCAGTGCGATCGGGGCGGCCATGGCCGGCTGGTATGGCACGGCGATGCTCTGCTATGTCACGCCGAAGGAGCACCTGGGCTTGCCGAACGCGGAAGACGTGCGCAACGGTTTGATCGCCTACAAGATCGCGGCCCACGCGGCGGACATTGCTCGCCACCGGCCCGGCGCGCGCGATCGGGACGATGAACTCTCGGCCGCTCGCTACAACTTCGACTGGAACAAGCAGTTTGAGCTGTCCCTCGATCCGGAGCGGGCCAAGGAATACCACGATGAAACCTTGCCGGCCGACATCTACAAAACCGCTGAGTTCTGCTCGATGTGTGGGCCCAAGTTCTGCCCGATGCAAACCAAGGTGGATGCGGATCAGTTGACGGAGCTGGAGAAGTTCCTGGCCAGCGAGGCCGCGAAGAAGGACTTGGTGGCGGCTCCGTAAGGGTCAAGTACAGGATTGATGGGTGGTTTGATCGAGCCGCCTAACTAGCCAGGGGTGGGATTTTCCTACCCCTTTTTTTATGGGTTTTGGGGAGGCGTTGCGGCTCAAAAGGTCGGTTTCAACCACCACGTTGAAGGCGGCGGCGTTTTTGAAGGCAGCCCAGAGGGTTTGCTGCCCAGTGAAATCTTGGATCATCACCCGGTTTTGCAGTTTGGTGGCTGGCAATGCGATGTCGCAGGCTTTTCCAGGTGTTGGTGTGGGGTGTTTGGCTACCTTGGCATTGACTGCAATTTCAGGGGATCAGGACTTCATAGGTGAGGCGATCGTAGCTGCGGTTAATTTTGTCGAGTTCGTGACCCACAATGGTCAGCAGTTGGCGTTTGTTGGAGCCAGAAACGCGAATGGTGATGTTGGCTTCGGAGTAGCGATCGTCTTCAATAATTTCGGCGCGAGCCGAGCCGTTGGTAACCACCATGCCATGTTTCCAGACGCGAAAAGTTTCCTCAATTTGCTCAATTTGTTCGTGGAGCGCCACGATTAGCTGCGGGAAAATGGCTTTGGGTTTGAATTGGTAGCGATAGCTGAGGATTAGGTTATCGGTGTTGTCCCAATCATAGTCAAGGCGTTCTTTTTCAAGCAGTTGAGGGGCAATGTAGCGACCTTTGCAATCGGGAATTTCATAGCAAAGGGCAAACTCTTTCATCAGTTGCAAGAGTGCGTTGCGTGTTTGCAATTCATTGCTCTCATCCCACAGTTGTTCGAGGGTGTCGTCATTGAAGCGGCCAAAGTTGGCTTTAACTTCTTGGTTATCAAGAATTTTGTAGAGCGAAACAGTAGCCCATTCAGGTCTGAGAATCAGGAATCTCTTGAGGGATGGGACATTTTGAAAATGTAGACAGATGCCCAAGTCGTGCAGAAATTGGCTGGCAGCTAGCATATCTGCTTCGGTGCTGAAGCCATTTTTCCAACAAAGATCGAAATAGTCCCCGAGTTCTAGAATGTTGCGGCTTTGGGAATAGTTTTCAATGACGGTGCGAATGTTAGCCCAGTGAGCAGGAATGATTTGCTGAGCGTGATCAAGGCTGCTGAGATACTGTTGAATTTTGGCGCGAATGGTGTCTAGTCCACGATTGGTTTCTAGGTTGAGGCTGAGGGATTCTTTGAGGTTGCTGAATTCGCCACGTAGGGTGCGATCGTCGGGCTGACATTGGCGATCTTGTTTTTCATTTTTGATGATCAGCAGGGGACTGTTGTCACCAAAGGCTTGTGCGATGTTGAGCCAATAATAGAAATCGGTATTCTCTTTGTGATCGTCGGCAACCAGCAAATGCAAAGATCGTTTTGTTAGAAAAAATTGGTGAGTGGCGTGGTAGATTTCCTGACCGCCAAAGTCCCAAATATTGACGCGCATCGGTGTGCCATCTAAGTGGGAAATTTCCCAGGGCAACAGGTCAATTCCCTCAGTGGATTCTTCTTGAGGTTCGAGTTGACAAGTTTCGTCTTCGAGCTTTCTGACGAGGCTAGTTTTACCTGCGCTGTCTTCGCCAATGATCAACAATTTGGCTTCGTAGAGGGGTTTGGGATCACGTTGGCTATTGAAATAAAAATCCAGAATAGTTTGTGACTCGTAATAAAGACCCCACAAATTTTCAGACAACTGTTCTTGTCTACATAGAATTTCTGGAGGAATGGGTAGAGGATTTCCAGACAAATCTAGATGTTCGAGGTTTGGTAATTCTCGAATAGATGCTGGCAACTCACTCAGATGGTTATCGCGAAGGTCAAGATCTGTCAAATTTTGCAGTTGTGCGATCGCCGCTGATAGCTCTCTCAGTTGGTTATAGCTGAGGTTAAGCATAGTTAGATTTTGCAATTGCGCGATCGCCGTCGGTAGTTCCCTCAATTGGTTATCGCCGAGGTCAAGCAATGTCAGATTTTGCAATTGTGCGATCGCCACTGGTAGCTCGCTGATCTGGTTGTCGCCGAGGTAAAGCGTAGTCAAACTTTTCAATTCACTGGTTGCCGCCGGTAGTTCTCTCAATTGGTTATCGCGGAGGTCAAGCTCTGCCAAATTTTGCAGTTGTGCGATCACCGCTGGTAGCTCGCTGATTTGGTTGTTGCCGAGGTCAAGCGATGTCAGATTTTGCAATTGTGCGATCACCACTGGTAGCTCGCTGATTTGGTTGCCGCTGAGGTCAAGCGATGTCAAATTTTGCAGTTGCGCGATCGCCGCCGGTAACCCCCTCAGTTGGTTTTCGCGGAGGTCAAGCTCTGCCAGATTTTGCAGTTGTGCGATCGCCGCTGGTAGCTCCCACAGTTGGTTTTCGCAGAGGCTAAGCGTAGTTAGATTTTGCAATTGCGCGATCGCCGCCGGTAGCCCGCTGATTTGGTTGTTGCCGAGGTGAAGCGTAGTCAAACTTTCCAGTTCACCAATTGCCGTCGGTAGCTCACTCAGTTGATTGTCGCGGAGGTCAAGCAATGTCAGATTTTTCAGTTGCGAGATCGCCGCTGGTAACTCGCTAATTTGGTTGTAGCTAAGGTCAAGATTTGTCAGATTTTGCAGTTGACCGATTTCGGGCGGCAGCGTCGTTAATTGATTGCCCTTCCATTTTTCGGTTTCCTCGTCCCACTTCCCCAAAATCAAAACCTGAAGCTGAGTTAGCTCACCAATTTCCGGGGGCAACTCCACCAAATCCAGCCCCGCCAGATCCAGCTCCGTCCAGCCCTCCGCCTTCGCCCGCTCCAGCAGCGCCAACAACTCCGCCCGTTCCATGCCGCCGCCCCCTCACATCACCGCTCCAATTGTAGGAGCCTATCCCCTAAGAATGTTGGGGATATGGGAGCAATGCCGCAGAGAAACTCGCAAGGGGTGGGATTTTTCTGCCTCTTTTTTTTGGTTTTTTAGGAAGCGTTGCGGCTCAAAAGGTTGGTGTCCCAAAGGGGTTGTCTTCACCGGGGGGCAGGGCTTCGCGGGCTTCCAGGCCGCCGCGCACTCCTTCGACCACCACGTTAAAGGCGGCGGCGGCGATCGCGCCGGGTAGACCAGCGCTGGCTAGGGCGATGCCAACGGCGCTTTTGGCGAGTTCGGGTCCAGCGTTTTTGAAGGCGGCCCAGAGGGTTTGTTGCCATTCCAAATCTTTGAAGGTGACTTGGGTTTGCAGTTTGGCGGTGGTGGTTTGTTCGTCGATTTTCAGTTGTTTCAGCAGGTCTTGGATTGCCTGTTGGGCGGCTTCAGGGGTTTGGGGGGCGTGGTAGTTGTTAACGGTTTTGTTGCCTGCTACGTTGTCGCCGCTGCCGTGGTGGTTTTGGGTGATGTTGGTGGTCATGGGTTAATCGTGGGTTTGTTTAAGTTTTTGGATCTTGGCTACCTTTGCACTTGACGCAATTTCAGGGAATCAGAACTTCGTAAGTGAGGCGCTCATAGTTACTGTTAATCTTGTCAAGTTCATGGCAAACAATGGTTAGGAGTTCGCGTTTATTAGAGCCAAAAACGCGGATTTTGATTTTGGCTTCGGAGTAGCGATCATCTTCAATAATTTCGGCGCGAGTGGAACCGTTGGTGATCACCATGCCATGTTTCCAGACGCGGAAAGTTTCCTCAATTTGCTCGATTTGTTCATGGAGCGCCACGATTAGCTGCGGGAAAATGGCTTTGGGTTTGAATTGGTAGCGATAGCTGAGGATTAGGTTATCGGTGTTGTCCCAAGCATAGTCAAGGCGTTCTTTTTCAAGCAATTGAGGGATAATGTAGCGACCTTTGCAACCGGGAATTTCATAGCAAAGGGCAAACTCCTTCATCAGTTGCAAGAGTTCATCGCGCATTTGGAATTCGTCGCCCTCGTCCCAAAGTTGTTCGAGGGTGTCATCATTGAAGCGCCCAAAGTTGGCTCTGACTTCTTTATCGTCAAGAATTTTGTAGATCATGCCGGTAGCCCATTCGGGTTTCAGGATCAGGATTTTCTTCAGGAAGCGGACATTCTGAAAATGGAGACAAATACCCAAATCATGCAGAAACTGACTAGCGGCTAGCATTTCTTTTTCATCGCTGAAGCCGTTTTGCCGACAGAGAGTGAAATAGTCCCTGAGTTCTAAGTAATTACGACCTGAATATCGTCTAAACGGGTCTTCTTGAGCAAGATTTTCAAGAACGGCACGAATATCAGCCCAATGAGCGGGGATATTTTGTTTAACGTGGTCGAGGTCGCTAAGATACTTTTGGATTTTGGTGTGGATGGCATCTAGTCCGCGATTCGTTTCTAGGTTGGTGCTGAGGGATGCTTGAAAGTTTGTGAATTCACCGCTCAGAATGCACTCATCGAGATCGCATTGGCGATCTTGTTTTTCATTTTTGATGATCAGCAGGGGGCTATTATCACCAAAGGTTTCTGCGACGTTGAGCCAATAATAGAAATCAGTATTTTCTTTGCGATCGTCAACAACGAGTAAATATAAAGAGCACTTGGTTAGGAAAAACTGGTGGGTGACATGGTAGATTTCTTGACCACCAAAGTCCCAAATGTTGACGCGCATCGGTGTGCCATCAGTGTGGGAAATTTCCCAGGGCAGCACATCAATTCCTTCAGTGGATTTTTCCTTGCTTTTGAGTTGATAGGTTTCGTCTTTTAGCTTTTTAGCCAGGCTGGTTTTACCTGCGCCGCCTTCACCAATGATCAGCAGCTTGGCCTCGTAGAGGGGTTTGGGGTTGCGTTGACTGTTGAAATAAAAATCCAGAATTGTTTGTAAGTTACCTGGTTCATGCTGATTTTCCCCAGTCAAAATTTCTGGGGGAATCGCGATCGGGTTGCCGCGTAAATCTAGCTTTTCGAGCTTGGGCAATTCTCGAATAAAATCCGGGAGCTGACTCAGTTGGTTACCGCCAAGGTAAAGCTCTGTCAGATTTTGCA
>NZ_LIRO01000074.1:0-14847 GCF_002742025.1 Limnothrix sp. PR1529 | reverse complement strand
GCAATCCCGCCGAACGTCGCTGGGATCCGTTCTTGCCCGTGGATGAAATTGTGCTGGCGGCGGCGGAACCGGCTCCAATTCAAGTGCGGGAAGAATGGCCCGATGGCCGGGTGACCTATGGTTGGGAGTCGCCCCCACCGGAGATTGAGACCTTGCGATCGGCCATCTTGGCCACCATCGATCGGGAAGGAGAAGCCCTGCTGGCCCTGAATGCTCTGATGCAGGCCCGCACTGCCCAGCAAACCATCGCCCAAAAAACCCTCACCCACCTGCGCGACGATGCGGAGGCCCAAACTTGGCGATTCATTCAAGTGAAGGCCGTAATCGTGGCCCTCAGTCCCTTTGTGCTGTTGGATGCGATCGCGGCGGTGTTGGTGGATTGGTTTTTGGTGCGATCGCTGTCGCGGCTCTATGGCTTGCCCCTGGTGCGATCGGCTTGGCAGTCGTTTTGGAAAACGGGCTTGGTTAGCTTGGGAGCCATGTTGCTTGGAGAAGTGGGGGGCGGCTTCCTGGGTGGGAATGACGGGCGATCGCTCCAAGCGGGCAGCGACGGCTTCAGCGGTTACCTGGGGGCGGCCCTGGTGCAGGCGGCGGCGGCGGCCTTTGGTAGCTTAGCGATCGCCAAAACCACCCGCAGTTCTCTCGAAGCGGGCTGCACTTGGGGAGATGACGGCCCCGACACCCTCGCCAAGGACTTGCTGGATTTTGTAGAGCCGGGAACCGTCTTGCACCAACTGCGAGACGAGTGGCGATCGCGCATTGGCCTGGGTGGCCTTGATGCCAAACCCACCGACCCCGCTAAAACAGTCGCGATCGTGCCCGCGCCGAAAATCCCCCCGGCAGATAAATCGGACAAGTGACCCCCGCCCGCATTTGTGACCAGTCGCAGAACTGGGCCGCCAGCGCATCGCCCGAGCCATTGCAAACTCGCACATTAAAGCCATATTCCCTGGCCACTCGCCCAAATTCATTCAGGTAGGCATATTGGCGCGGGTATTCCAAATTATTCCAAGGTTGCAAATTAAACGTCACTTCCACCCAAGGCGGCAATTGCTCATCACCCCGGTGGATCGTCCAGCGATCGACAATTTTTCCCCCCAGCAAATCCCGCGTGAGCCAGAGGCTAGGCGGAGTCAGGCCCTGTTGGCGAATTTCCTGATCGGTGGCCATGGGTTGATCGCCAAAACAGCCCGTCCGTCGAAAGATTCGGGTTGGCTCCAGTTCCACGGCCACCGGATCCCCCAAGGGTTGATCGGACAGTGCATCGCTGCCGCTGGTGACGGCTGCCGCCGCAGCCTCCGAAGCCGAAGTTTCCACAGCTGGCGACACGGACATTTGCACCGGCTCGGCCTTGGGCGGCCCTTCCCGGGCGATCGCCTCGGGCGCAATTGCCACCGGCAACCCCAACCCCAGCCCTAAACCAACGGCCCAACCAATAGCAGCACGGTTAGCAACACGAGTAAGACTGGGCATGACTTTTGCGCCATTCTGGCGGCAGCTTGCAACGGGCAATTCTGAAGATTTTAGAGGGCGCGATCGGCTTCAAGGTTCAGTGCCAGGGTTTGGCGATCGATTCGCACAGCAACCGGCAGCAGCAGACGGCGGCGGGGTTGACTGGGCGATCGATGACTGGGCGATCGTTGAACCCTGAGTAGCCGCAGTCTCCGCCTCCAAAGCAGCACCCTCCATCGCCTGATGAAGCTGACTTGCTCGCTCCACAATCGGACAAATATTGCCCGGGGATTGTTCCAAGTCATCCGCCACCGCCAACAGGGATTTCAACTCGTCCCGCAGCCGCTGAAGCGATTGAATGCGGCGATCCAAATCTGCCAACTTGTCTCGCAGCTTATGCTTCACCGTTGAGCAGGGAGCATTGCCACTGTCATAAACCGTCAACAGCTCACTGATGTCTTGCAAACTCATGCCCAAAGATTGGGCCTGCTTCACAAAGGCCAAGCGATCGAGCGTGGACGGTGCAAACAACCGAAACCCGCCAGCCGTTCGATCGATCGCTTGGATCAGTCCCAAACTTTCGTAGTAGCGAATCGTTTGAATGGAGCAACCACTGCGCGATCGCACCTCTCCAATTTTCAACAGATTTTGGGCTGGTGCTTCAGCACGCTTTGCCAATTCCCAAGACACTGGAACCTCAGAAATTTTTTATTCATCGGACTTTGTTCACCTAAGCTTATCAATATTTATCAATCATGTATTCAACTTTGAGGATATCTACACTGAGAGATTTACATATTAAGCTTTGATTGAAATTCTGAGTTAGCTATCAGGTTTTAGCAGCATCAACAATCCCTCACTAAACTTTATTAAATTGAGCTTGGATGATCGCTAAACCCAAGTGGTTCTGCGTCCCAGTAATCCCATAATTGTGCCCGCTCCCTGCGCCGTTCGGATACAAGCTCGATATAAATGATGCTTTCCTCGCAATAATCCAGGAATTAGTGCCAGAATTCCCAAAATCATTAACGCAAGCCCTTTGCAGAGCCGAACTAGAAATATCTTGGGCTGTGGGTAGAGTTCTTTTTCAACCAAGCTGTAAATGCTCCAACCCCAATAGTTACGCCGTAACAACCATTGAAACGTGGTTCGACTAGCTGGAATCGACTCATAGGCGATCGCCTCTGCTGACCAAACAATTTTTAGGCCCGCTTGATGGAGACGCATAAATAGATGCGTATCTTCTCCACCTCCCACCGCAAATCGCTCATCAAAAACACAGGGCATTTGCTTCAGATACGGCGCAGGGAGCAACACATTGTTCGTGAAAGCCACATGCAAGTTCTGACCTGTTTTATAGGCAGGAGGCGCAAAGAATTGCCCCTGATGAATCCAGTTGGGCACTTGATTGGATTGAAATACGGGCAAGATTGGCCCGCCCACAATATCTGCTTGAAATTGCGCTTGCGCAGTCAAAAGTGCTTCTAGCCAAGAGGGGCAAGCTTGTTCATCATCATCAATGATGGCGATGAAGTCACTATCTTCAGCCGCATTTTGAATGGTGCGATTTCTGGCATAGGTCACACCCGATCGCATTTCAACATCGTAGCGAATTGGCCAGCGGGAGCTTTCTTGCCAAGTGGACAAGGTTTCGCGCGCCGATCCATTTGCATCATTGTCAACCACAATGATTTCAATTTCAGGAGTTGCAATTTGCTCAAACTTGAGTGCCTGCAAGCTCAAGATCAGTTGATGCAGTAAATCTTGTCGTTTATAGGTGGCAACGCAGATGGAAACTTTCATGAAAATTTAATTGATCACCTTCAATTAGCCACACTCAATCAGTCGCACTCACCAATCGCCCCTAAAACGCCCGTGATCCCTCATTTTGCGATGATGACTCGTTGAATCAGAGCCTCACGATCAAAGCGCCCAAGGCAACGGTTCCACCACCGGACAATCGGTTTGCATTTGATAGGTACATCCTTGAGCCGTTGCGTAGTGAATGGCCAAGACCATTTCATTCACATGCAATGAATAGCGTCCTGATAACCTGGGTGATCGCTTATTTTCAATTGCCTCGGCTAAGTCGGCAATTCCCCGCGCAAAATCCATTTGTTGAGCGCCCCGATACTTTTGCCGTTTGGTGACTGGCCCCACCAATGGGTAACGTTGCGCGAGCGGCCCCTCGATCGTTTTGCGACGAATTCGTAGACGACGTTTAATATAAACGGGCGATCGATAAAACCAACAATCTTCCGTATACATCACCCCCTGATCTCCAAAAATTCGTAATTCGTGATCGTGGGAAGCCACAATACTACAGGTCAAGCGAGCCACAACTCCCGAGGCAAACTTAATACAGGCAACTGAAAAATCCGGCGTATTGGGTGGATCTAGATGATCAACACCCTTATTGGGAATCGTACAATCCGCAAAGGCAGTGACGCTAACAGCCGACCCAAAGAAAGCAGGTAACCAAGTTAAGTAATAGCCCGCATGTTCCAACGTGCAACCCACTTCAAATTCATCTTTGTAGGGCCACGGTATTCCCGATTCACTCAGCCAGGTTTGGTAAGCCATCGCAGGCACAAACCCATCGTCCATTTCTGCATAAACCAAGCTGACTTGGCCAACCGCTTGCTCGCGCAAAGCTTTCCAAATCGTTTGTGCCGTTTCGCCCAAAAGGCTGCAAGGCGCACCGGAAATTTCCAGTTGCTTAGATTCCGCTAGTTCAACCAGTTCTTTGGCCTCTTCAAAAGTCATCCCCAGCGGTTTTTCCGAGTAAACATGTTTGCCCGCCAACAAAGCTGCTTTGGAAACTTCGTAGTGACTGCGAGGATTGGTTAGGTTGATGACAATTTGCACGCGCTCATCTGCCAACACCGCTTCCAAACTGGGGTACTTAGGAAGTTTATGAAATTGAGAAAAATGCTCTGTGCGTGCTGAATCTCGATCCATTACGCCCAGAATTTTTAATGAAGGATGATTTTCGAGGGTTCGCACATAATAATCAGCAACAAATCCACAGCCGATCAATGCAACATTCATGGAACTATTGCCCGTTTATATTGATCAAAAACAGAACAAGGGGGATGCCCCAAATAGTCAGCTAGTTTTGGCGGTCTCAGGATCAAGAACATCACTATCAAGAACATCACTGCTGCCCAAGGAGTTGGTCAGCGGGCCCCCACAAACCTGGCCAAATTTTCATCCTTTATCAAGATTTGTGGACAGGAACCGAATCATTGAAAGTAGCCCGAGGGTTTTTGATCGTATGCTGGCTTCTTCGACTCGCTCAACAGTTACCCTCCATCCATCATGAAGAGCGATCGACTACACGTGCACACCCCTAGCAACCAGTCTATTCAAGCTCTAACAAGCTCGCGTATCGATCAACTGCTATTTTAGCCTTAGCAGAAATCATGATGGCAACATGCTCAGGTCGAGTTGAGTTAACAAAGTTGCGCAACTCTTCTTCGGTCATCACATTGGGATCGTAATAGGAATTGAGAATTTTGGTTGGATCCCAGTAATGACCGCTTCGGTCTTGAAGCACCCGGTCAATATAGGTTCCATAGAGTGTGTATTCAGAAAAATGCCAGGTTTTTGAAACTGCCTCGAACCATGATTGATGATAAATTCGCTCAATGTGACGACACATTGCTGTTACATTTTCTCGTTTCCACGTGATCACATCAGCAATGTAGTCGGGAGCTGGCATGGTTGTTGCCGTTAAACCCAATAACCGGCTAGCCGATTGATGCCAATGTTGATGTGGCGTATCCATTCCGATCGGATTGCCCTCTGGCTCAGCATAGAATCGAACTTGGTTATTTTTGACCAGGTTCGAAATGCCAAAGTCTCGGATAAACATTTCATCCGAGTCCAAAAATACTGAAATTTCTTCATCAATGACTCTAGAAAGTGCGATTTTGGAAATTTGCTGCATAATCCAGCTACGCACTGGAACTCCTTTTAGGCTGAACCAGGTTTTTCGGATTTTGGGTAGCCTAAAAAGCCAAAAAGGGAGCAGATCTTGAACAATAATAATTTCTGTGTGTTGATTTTTGAGTTGTGAAAACAGTTTTAGATCGCGCTTTTCTACAACAATGTAATGCTTGAAAGGTGGTTGAACAAATCGCGATATACTTTTGCAGAGAAGTTGACAGCGTTGGAAATCTTGATCATAGCTTGGCGTAATGATTGCAAAGGAAGACAGATTTTGAGAATTATCGATTTGCATGGGATGACTGGTGTTGAAGGCAGAGCTAGGTTATCGATTTTTGAGCATCTTCAAGCGAAATACTGACTCAAAGGGTTCTTTTAAAAACAGGACAGTTGAAAACAAGGCACTGAACAATTATTCTGATTGATTTTATTTGAATCAGGAAAAAGTAAATCAAGAAAAAGTTTCTCAATCATGAGATAAATTGTTCTATTTTCAAGATTGAAGTTTTGTAAGCCTGAAGTAATGTTCAAGCAACTTCTCAGGTTATGTTTCAAGCACCCATTGTAAGCCAAGGATTTTCGCTATTATTATACTGCATTGCCGAAATTGATTTGTATTTAGCTTTGTAGAATTTTTTGAGAATTTTCGAGGAATTTTTATTTTTGATCAAGAAGAATTTGTAATTTGTAAAAAGTGAATTTTTCTTAAAGAATTTGCCTAGAAGTAAGTATTTTGAATTTTCTTAAAGTACCTTCAGTTTTTCTCGTAATCAAGAATTGGACTTATACTCAATTCCAACTCTTGACTCATCCGACAAGAACTCAGCGGTCTCGGGCAAGGGTTGTTCCGGAATCTGAGTGGAAAAATTTGGAGGGTTGACTTTAAATTGTTGATAATAGTTTGCTGCCACTGTGAAGGAGACAGCGGCAAAAATGACACTTGGCAAAGAGTTACGAAACAGCAAGGAGCTTTCCGAAAGATTAGCAACAGTGCTGTAGGTAAAGAACATCAGAACCCAAATATATTCGTTATTTTTGGTGGCACGCATGAGCGCTATGGTTTTGACAATTGTTTGGAAAACAACCCAAACGTAAACTGCTAAGCCCACAAGACCTAAATCAATACATATTTCCAAAAATCCATTATGGGCATCAGGAACGGGCCACCGAACTGCGCGAACAACATAGGCTGATTTCCCATCTAAGCCATTCCAGAATGTGCCAAAGCCATAACCCAGGATTGGTCGATCTTTGATTCGATCGATCACAAATTCCCAAACATCTGTTCTACCTGTTAGGCTAGCATCCTTACCTAACGCGCCCAGGATATTGATTACGATGTCATCCCAATAAAAAAATAAATTAATTCCAATGACGGCTGACCAAATTAGGCAGCGAACCATCCATTTGTGTGGTAGGCGAAAAATCTGGCCAAATGCGCTCATGCCAATCAGCAATCCAATATTAATAAAGGGACTTTTGGAGCCAGAGAGTTGAATAAGAACAAAGGCAGTGAGGAGGCCAGACCAAGCTAAATAGCGATATCGTCGATAGGTTTCGGAAATACCAAGCAGCACAAAGACCCCGGAAGCGAGGGCCATCATTTTACCCAGTTGATTTTTGTGGGAATAGATGCCACGCCATTTGCCGGCATGAACTGCGCCCATCACGCCATATTTACGCAGGGCAACACCAAAGACGAAGCAGAGTACTTGGGAAATACCAAACATAACTCCCAAGATGCGCACTTGATCCCTGAGGGAATAGCGAGTGGCGAGATAAAGACCAAATTGAAAGGTGCCAATCATGGCGATCGAGGCATTAAGGGTCTTAGACGGCTCGATCGACCAGAGAAATGAAATGGGAAACATGGCAATGAGAAAAACCACTGTGGGAGCTGCCATTAGCATCACAATGACTTTTTTCCATCGCATAATTAATAAAATATTAGTGACGATGTAGTTCAAAAAATAGAGCGCCACGCTTGGTTTATAATTAAAAGATAAGATATCTTGCCCATCACCTTCACTGGCTCCATTGGTTAAAATAACCTCCAGAATGCCAAGGGAGTAGCGAATGAGAAAGAAAACAACAAAAATGTGCTCTAAGAGAAAGAGAGGATTGCGGTTATAAACCTCTTTGAGTTTTGCTGTTGCTTCCTTTGTAATCAAAAAAATGCTCATTTCTTTTTGATCAAATACTAGTCAAGGGGGTTGGCAGCGAATCTGGAGCAATATTCGTAAACAATCAAAATAAATTCAAAACGAACTCAAAATAAAACAATTTAAGATCAATGGCAGATCAATATTAACAACATTAATTCAATGCCAAGCTCAAGTTTGGTTCATGGGTTCGCCGGTTTGAGCCGTGAGTTCAGCAGTTATAGTCCAATTTTTAAGCGAGTTTACCTGACTTGCCACTAGGCGTTGGGTTTGCGGGGGGCGCGGCGGTGCTTGGGTGCTGGTGGCTCGTTAGCAGACAGGTCTTTGAGAAGAAAACTGAGCCACAGCCGCAAGGAGTTGGTTTCCTGTTGTTTTTTGTGGTTGACCCTTAGGAGTGCTTGGCGATCGCGCTGTAACTCGGCTTGGATTGCTTGCTGCTGAGCACGAGCTTGGGCCATATTTTCGTGAATTTGGTTTAGTTCCACTTGCCGATCGCGACAGAGGGCCACGAGTCGATCGTGCTCTGCCTGTAGTTTAGCGACGGTGGAGGGCAGTCCGTCGTATTGCTGTTGCAGGGTTTCGATCTGTTGGCGAAGTTCGTAGCGCCGCCGGTGATGGGCATCGGCTTGGGTGCGAATTTGTTCGAGGGCCGCTTGCTGTTGTTGCAGGGTCATTTCTACGCTCTGCTGTTCTCGCATGGTGTCAGCGAGCGATCGCGTGAGGGTGGCCGTGCGCTCGCTGAGTTCGGCCGCTTGGGCCTCAAGGCTGGTGCAGTTGTTGAGGAGGGTTTGTTCTCGCTGGCGGAGGTTGCTGAGGTTGGCTTGGCGCTCTTGGGCCTCTTGTTCTAGGGCAATTGTTTCGGCGCGCAGTCGATCGACCTGAGTTAGGTCGCGCTCCATGCTTGCCTTGCGACTGTCAAGATTGGCTAATTGAGTTTGATGCTGAGCAATTTTGTCTTCCAGTTGCTGGCGCTGGGTTTCCAAATCAGCCAAAACGCGATAGACCTTCTGCGTTCGGCCGCTGCCTTCATCAATTTGGGACTGAATTGCTTCTTTTTCCTTGCGCAGCACACCAATCACGGCTTCGAGTTGCTGCTTACGGGTGAGGGATTGTTCTAGTTCTCGTTCGAGGCGATCGACCTCCACACGCAAGGCGCTGGCGAGGTCGCTGCTGAGGGGCGGGTTGATGGTTGGTGGGCGGCGATCGCTGGGTAACCAGTTGGCATATTCGGGGGAGATGGTTTCCCTGAGGCGCGGATCCCAGGGTTCGGACTGCGATCGGGAGCGATCGGGCGTTAAGGCGGTGATCGCCGCTGCACCGGACAGGGCAATGGCTCCGAGACCGAGGGCCTTTTGCCATTGGCGATCGGTCACAACCCCAATGCCAAGACCTAAGCTAAACGCGACCGTGCCTGCGATCCACCAATTGCGATTCACTGCTAACACACCATCTGAACTATGCGATCGTAGCCATAACTTAACTGCTGATTACTCCAATCCATCGATTACCCCAATCTATACCAAGGGATCAACAGAGCCAGACCGAGACCAACCAAACCCACAAAAAATCAGCAGACAGAATCAACGAACAAAACCAGTCAATACAACCAGCTAATACAACCAGCTAATACAACCAACAACCGGGTTAATATTCCAGCCCGTCCATCTCAACGCAATTCCCCCCATGCCGACGGGCCCGTTCAAGGGCCCGCAAAGCCGATCGCACGGCCGCATCGGGCAGTTGCTGGAGGTCAGGCACTAACGTGCCAATGCCTAAGGATAGGGTCACTTCTCCGCCAGCGATTGCGATCGGCTCCTGGGCGGACGGGGAGCGATCCATTGGCGCTCCGGCAGGGACTTCGGAAGAGACTTCAGGGGCCACTTCAGCAGCCATTGCAGCCTCAGAACCAGTGACCAAGAACGCATCGGCTAAATCTGCGCTGGCATCAATGCCGACATTGCCAACATTGCCGACATTGCCAACATTAATGTTGGTATTGATCGGTCTGGATGCCTCTTGCCCAGCATGAACCCGGTCATTGGCGGTGTTGGAGTTGTTCCGGGGCCGATCGCGCGTTGGGGGAAAATCCATATCCAGATGCAAAGACGAACCGGCAGCCCAAGGAGAAGCCGGAGCCTCATCGTAGTGGCTTGGCCAATGGTGAGCCGTGGGAGTCATGGCCTGCTGAGTCGTGCAGCGATTGAACTGATGGCGAATCGATTCCGCGACGGCCAAAGCGCCGATCGAGTCGGTGTTGGGCAGCAGAATCAAGAATCGATCGCCCCGATCGCGGCCAACCACATCGGAACTGCGCTGCACCTGTTGTTTTAAGACCGTTGCCAGATTGTGGATCGTTTGTTGACCAAAGGCCTCGCCTTGGAGATTCACCCAATCCGCCAAATGATCCACCTCGCAGGCCACAATCGATAGCACCTGTTCCGATCGCAGCGCCTGTTGCCAAGTGTGCTGCAACGCTTCATAAAAGCGATGATGATTCGCCAAACCCGTTTCCAGATCAACGCCTTCCAACTGTCGAATTCGGTCTTGGGCCTGGGCGAGGGCCACTTGCAATTTTTCCTGTTCCGCTTCCATCAAAATCAGTCGATCGCGATGTTCATGGAGCCAACTTTCCAGGGCTAATCGTTGTCGCTCCAAAAACTGCAATCGATCGCCATACCGCACCAGCAAGCGACTGGTGAGCCGCACAAACTGCGCACAATCATCCTGATCGTCCAATTGCGTCAGGGCGCTGACCTTCGCCGCCAAGCCCCCCGTAAAAGAAGACTCCTGATCCAAACAGCTCAATAGCACCCAAGCAAGGCGGATGGAGTCCAAGGCCCGACTACAAATCCAAGCCGCAGTCATCCCCGTTAAAAGACTGACAGCCAAGGCCCAGCTCGCCACCTTGGCCAAGGGAAACGGCTCCCAACTCGCCCACAGAAACCAGCCCCCCAAAACACTTAAAAACACTGCCGCACCGACTTTGGTTGGCAGCGATCGATTCCAGTTGATCGGCGGACTAGAGAAGCGCGTCACCGGTTGGCTTACCCACTGAGTTGATCAAGTTATCCAGGACGGGAACGCCACAGGAGCATCGGAGATGAGGAAATCGCATTCACTCAAAGTTCACCTCGCCACAGACCAGCGCCCACCCTCCATCATTCCTGATTCAGCGTGAGTCCGCCCAAATTTGCGCAAAGATCTTCAAGATGTCGAGGGTTCCAGCCCGGCACTTCGCCCACCACCTCAATCAACACCTGACGGCCCGTCATGCCCGATCGCAAGGCCACTTGGAGGTAATCGATCGGCAGTTCCGGCAACCGCTCCGACCACTCGATCGCCACAATTCCCGCAGCCACCTCGCCCCCTTCCCAATATTGCTCCAGGACCAGCGGCTCTACCTCTTCCGGACTCAACCGATAGAGGTCAAAGTGATACAGCGGAATCGCCCCCTCCAAATACTCATTCACCAGCACAAAGGTGGGACTCACCACCGGCTCCGCAATGCCCAGCCCCGCCGCCAAACCTTGCACCAACGTTGTTTTACCGGCTCCCAACTCTCCATCCAGCAGGATCACCGCACCGGGCCGCAAGATCTGCCCGATCGCCCGGCCCAGGGCTTGGGTCGCAGTCGCATCTGCCAAAAAGAATTCCAGAGTCATTGCACCAAAGTCGCCGGGTTGCCAAAGAAAACCATTACCAGGAAACCCCAAGGATTAGCCAAGGGATTAATCAAGGGGTAAGTCAACGGTATCTGTAAGTATCCGTAAAATTATCACCGTGGAATTCCATCAACTCAGAATCGCACGGCTGCTGATTGGTGATCAAAACAAAATCCCGATTCTCCACCAGGGAAAAATCGGGATTATGGAATCATCTCATCGAGATTTGTCAGGGGTTCGTCACCCCTTCAGTGGCAACATTGATAGCCTTCGCTAGAGACCCTTAGCTAGCGATCCTTAGTTGGTGCGTACCGATGCCGCCAACTCCGTATCCGCCAGCTTCGGAGCATTCAGCACCGCTGAGTAGAATCGGGAATCCTGGGCCTTTGCCACGATCGCGAAGCTGCTCCGCACTCGGCTAGCCACTTCCGTAGACTTCATTTCATAGGTTTGGGTCGCCAGCTTGGGATAGATACCCACACCCACGATCGGGGCCAACAACACCAGGGCGATCGCCAGTTCCCGCAGCTTCAGATCCGACCAATTCACATCAGTCAGAGCCGTATTCTCCTTGCCGTAGAAAATTTCCCGCAGCATCGACAGCAGATAAACCGCCGAGAGAATCACACCCACCGCCGCCAACACCACCACCGTGGCCCGGAACGGAGCGCTATAGACCTCGCTGGTGGTTAAGCCGAGGAACACCGTCAGCTCACCCACAAAACCGCTCATACCGGGCAGGGCCAAAGAAGCCATGGTCGTCGCCACAAACAGCGCGAAGGTGCGGGGCATCTTTTGCCCAATGCCGCCCATGTCGTCGATCGAGAGGGTGTGGGTGCGCTCGTAGGTTACGCCCGTCAGGAAAAACATCGCCGCCGCAATCAACCCGTGGGACACCATTTGCAGCACCGCGCCGCTCAGACCCACATCGGTGAAAGAAGCAATCCCCAGCAACACAAAGCCCATGTGGGACATTGACGAGTAGGCAATCCGTCGCTTCAAATTCCGTTGGGCAAAGGCGTTCAGCGCACCGTAGATGATGTTCACCACACCCAGGATCGCCAAAACCGGCGCAAAGTAGATGTGCGCATTCGGCAGCATCTCCATGTTCATCCGAATCAAGCCATAGCCCGCCATCTTCAGCAGCACACCGGCCAGCAGCATGGAAACGGGCGTGGGCGCTTCACCGTGGGCATCGGGCAGCCAGGTGTGACCCGGGAAGGCCGGCAGCTTCACCAAGAAGGCGATCGAGAAAGCCGCATAAAGCAGGAGTTCCGCCGTCAGGGAGTAGTTCTTCAGCCCCAAGGCATCCATATCAAAGGTGACCGGGCCGCCCGAGAAGGCCATGGCCAGCGCTGCCACCAGGATGAACAGGGAAGCAAGAGCCGTGTAGAGAATGAACTTAGTGGCAGCGTAACGACGCTTCGCACCACCCCAAATCGAAATCAGCAGGTAGACCGGTACTAACTCCAGTTCCCACATCAAGAAGAACAGGAGTAGGTCTTTGGAAACAAACACCCCAAGCTGAGCGCTGTACATGGCCAGCAGCAGGGTGTAGAACAGGCGGGGTTTCTTGGTGACATTCCAGGAAGCGCCGATCGCCAGGGTGGTGACCAAACCGGTCAGGGCTACCAGCGGCATGGAGATGCCATCGATCGCCAAAGACCAGTTCAAGCCAATTTGCGGCAACCAAGCGTAGGTTTCCGCCAGTTGAAACTCAGTGTTGGTGAAATCAAACTGCCCGAAGCAGGTGTAGGAAATCAGGGCCAACTCCACAATGCCCACTGCCAGCGCATACCAACGGATTGTTTTTCCGTCGCGATCGGGCAGGAAGGGAATTGGCAGCGCCGCCACCAAAGGCAGCAGCGTAATCAAACTTAACCAGGGAAATGTTGCGTCCATTGACTCCACCCGGCTGCAAAGGTCGGGTATGAACTCGATGAGGAGTAGGTAGGGATAATTACTCACCTGGTTTTAGTTTAATAAACTTTACATACAGTGACCAATTGTTTTTTCTAATGATTACGATTTGTTTCAAAAAGTTAAGTTCATGTCTGCAATCGATCGCCCAAGGGGATCGCTCCGCCGATCGCAGATCCAACGATCGAATGGGCGGGGCAAGGGTGGGGAATTTTTTCACCGGGCTGGATCAATCGCTCAGGCTGAATGGTGGCAGGCTCAGAGAACCAATCCTGTCTGATTCTGTCTGAACGGAGAGATTGCTAAAATCCAAGCAGTCGATCGCCCCCACTTGCCCGCCATGGTTGCCATCCGGCCCAACCGCTCCACAACAATTGCTAGGACTGCCGCTGGGGCTGCTGCATCTGATCAGCCTCAGTCATTGGCCGCCACACCGGCATCCGAACTGGTTGAAGGGGGCGATGTGATTGCTCAAGACTCACCTGATGACTGGCAAAAGGCAGATTGGGAGATATATCAGCAAGCGATCGCCCAAGCCAGTGAGAAAATAAAAGGTTATTATCACGACGGAATGATGAGGCTCGAAATGTCTCCCGTCGGAAACCCCCACTCCCGTGACCATTTCATTATCATTGCGGCCCTTGGGCTGTACGCGGCTTTGCGGAATTTGCCGATCGATGGCCACGACAATTGCACCTATCGGAAAGCTGGGTTACGGGAAGCTCAACCGGATTTATCAGTTTATGTGGGTGATCGGGTGGGATCGCTGGACTGGGAAACCAAGATTGTGGACTTGGATCAGTTGCCGCCGCCGGACTTGGCGATCGAAATTTCCGATAGCACCCTGCCCGATGACTGTGGGCGCAAACGCTTGCTCTATGAAGATTTGGGCGTTCGGGAATATTGGGTGGTGAATGTGGCGGAGGCGCTGATCCTCGGGTTTGAAATTATTGAGCGCGGCAGTCGGCGGATCCAAGAATCGATCGTGTTGCTGGGCCTGAGTTTGGACATTCTTGAAGAAGCCCTGCGGCGATCGCGCGAGGCCGACCACGGCCAGGTCAGCGCTTGGTTACTTCAGCAATGGCAGGCTGAAGGGTAGTTTCCAGCGAAGGAGCGGCCGACACGGAAGGGTGCAGAAAGTTGCAGCCAACGGCTGCTGTACGTCCTCTACTAGGGGCGATCGCTTGAACTGAATTGGTTTGCGGAGATCTCGCGTATCGGAGGGCGCATGGCGATGTGGTTCCACAAGAATCGGTTTTCCCGTATCGGGTAGGGGCGTACCGCTGTACGCCCTCCGCCAGGATTGATCGTTTGAACCGAATGGGTTTGCGGAGATCTCGCGTATCGGAGGGCGCATGGCGATGCGCTCCTACGGGTTGGGTGGGGTGGTGAGTTGTTGCAGGATGGATTGGGTGAGGGGGTGGTCGGAGAGTTCGGCGGCGCGATCGGTTTCGATGACGGTTTGCACGAAGGTGACGAAATTTCCCAAAACGGTTTGGGTGTTGGGATGGTCTTGACCGAGTTTTTCTAGAACAATCTCCAAGCAGCGCCGGAAGAGGGGTTCCGCTGCCTCGTACCGTCCCTGGGATTCGTAGAGTCCTGCCAAGTTGTTGAGGCTGGCAGCGGTGTTGGGATGGTCGGCTCCCAGCACTTGCTCACAGATTTCCAGAGATCGCCGGAAGAGGGGTTCCGCTGCCTCG
>NZ_LIRO01000021.1:0-1997 GCF_002742025.1 Limnothrix sp. PR1529 | reverse complement strand
GGCCTATCAGTAATTTTGTGCGCGGGGTCGTTTTCTATCATCAGACCACGAACCTATCGCCGAACAGGATGGCGAACTGGGTCTTGGCCTCGCACCACTCGCGCGGCGGTCGCTTCCATCCTTCGACCGCCTGATTGAGAACAAGGTATAGCAGCTTCATCGCCGCCTCGTCACCCGGGAAATGGCCCCGCGTACGCACCGCCCTTCGGAGCTTTGAATTCAAGGCCTCGATCGCATTCGTTGTGTAAATGATCCGGCGTATCGGCGGGCTGAACGCAAAGAACGGTATCACCTGGCCCCAATGTCGGCGCCAGGTTTGCCCGATGGCCGGATATTTTCGGCCCCATGGACCCGCCTCAAAAGCCTCCAGGGCGGCCAGGCCAGCTTCGGCATTGTCAGCCCGGTAGACGCCGCGCAGCGCCCCTGCAATCGCCTTCCTGTCCTTCCAGGACGCAAAGCTCATGGAATTCCGGATCAGATGTACAATACACGTCTGCACCACGGTTTGTGGAAACACCGCATTGATCGCCTCCGGAAAGCCCTTGAGACCATCAACAACCGCAATCAGGATATCGGTGACACCGCGGCTTCTGAGCTCGTTCATGACGCGCAGCCAGAACTTGGCCCCTTCGGTCTGTTCGATCCAGAGGCCGAGGATTTCCTTGGTCCCATCTGGCAGAATACCAAGCGCAACATAGACCGCCTTGTTGCGAACAAAGCCTTCATCGCGGATCTTTACCCGGATCGCATCAAAAAATACCAGCGGATAACAAGCATCAAGCGGGCGGCCCTGCCATTCAGTCACGGCCTCAAGCACAGCGTCTGTCACCGTCGAGATCAGGTCCGGCGAGACATCAATGCCGTAAAGCTCCTCCAGATGTCCGCGGATCTCGCGCACCGTCATGCCGCGTGCATACATCGAGATGATCTTGTCGTCGAAATCCGGAAAACGCCGCTGGTACTTGGCGATCAGCTTGGGATCAAAGGTGCCCAATCGGTCGCGCGGAATATCCAGCGTCAACTTCGATGAGCCGGTCAGCATCGTCTTCTTTGAGGTGCCGTTGCGGCGATTGCCGAGCCCCGCCTCGGCCTCGGCTTCAAGGTGATCGTCCAGCTCGGCAGCCAGCATACGCTCCGAAAGAGCCTTCTTCAGCTCGTCAATCAGGCCGTTCTTGGCGAATAGCTCCTGGGGGTCTCGCCCGGCCAGAAGCTGGTCCAGTAATGCTTTGTCTATGGCCATATCGATGGGTCCTTCCATTCCATCCATATGACCCCGCGCACAAAATTACTGATAGGCCCCCTTGAAGCGAAAATGGCTCAGGAAGGCGGCATTCTGACCGAGGCCCAACTGATCGCGCTTGAGAAGGCCAAATCCGACAAAGAAGCCCACGGCGAGTTCGACAGCGAACATCCCGGCTACTGTGTCGCGCAGGATAGTTTCTATGTTGGCACCTTAACAGGTGTGGGCCGGGTCTATCAGCANNCAAACAAACCGAGCCACCTCTTTTAGCTCCGAAGTATCAAAACTAAGTTGCATGGCCACGTTGAGGCATACTCCGATGATCCGATGACTATAAGTATCATACTAGGTAGAGGGCTGCAAGTGCTGCAAGGCTTTGTGGCTTGGGACGTATGGCGCCTACATAACCCGCCTAAACCTCTCACCTAAGTCGTTCGATTGAATTTGGTACGTCTGCCGCCGTACATGCACCACCTTGAGCCGTCTTGGTGCCCTTCTTTGCCTGCCTCGGCACTGTCTGACGGAGGGACAGGCCTCACCAGCATGTGGCGAAGCATGGGCTCCACGCGAGCGGTAATCGCCGCTTGCACCCGTGGCGGGGTCGGGCTTCGGCACTTCAATGATGGGGCAAAGCTCATCCAAAAAGCGGGCGTAATTGGCGCGCTCTGCCTGCGCGGTGCCGGACCAACGGGCGATGAAGGCTTCAATTTCCGGCATGGGAGTCGCGCTTGGCATGTCTTGAGGGAATGTAATGAAG
>NZ_LIRO01000112.1:0-1571 GCF_002742025.1 Limnothrix sp. PR1529 | reverse complement strand
GCCGCGCGAGCCTGGCCCCAAGCAGGCTGTTCAACCGCTATCGCAACCACCGCCGCCTCGATTTCCGGGGCGACGCGGTTCTTCAGGTTTGGCTTGGCCTTGGAAATCTCAACCAGCGCCAACTCACCGCCCTTCTCATACAGGTCGCGGAAACGATAAAAACTGTCCCGAGAATAACCCATCACCCGGCAGGCTTGGGTCACGCTGCCCAATTGCTTGGCCAGTTCCAGCAGCCCAACTTTGGCCTTGATCACTTTGCGTTCGCTTGTCGTCATCACATATCTCCAGTGCAACCGGCCGGGGCGCTGCGCTACGCCTATGGCTCCGCGCCCCAGCCTCTGAACCCACCGAAGGTATCCTAGCGTCCGATCAAATCAAGACTTGTACAAGCTGTCCCCCTACGGTAATCACCTGACATAGGCCACCGACGGAACCGGGCGCGGACCGTAAGAGTCTGCGCGCCCGGTTCGCGGTGGCCGGACCGCGTGGAAGCGGGTTTGATGGCGTTGCGACACAACCCTCAAACACGAAAGACCACGACGATGACCACGAAAGACAAGGTAGCACGACGCAAGCTGTCGTTGCTCGAACTGGCCAAAGATTTGTCGAATGTCAGCCGCGCCTGCAAGCTGATCGGCTATTCCCGGCAGCAATTCTACGAAATCCGGCGGAACTTCCAGACTTACGGCGCGGATGGCCTGATTGATAGGCTGCCCGGCGCCAAGGGGCCTCACCCGAACCGCGTTGCGGCCGAGATTGAGGCCGCGATCCTCGACCACGCCCTTGCCCATCCCTGCCACGGCGCCACACGTGTCGAGCAGGAACTGCGGTTGAAGGGGCTACAGGTCTCCTCAGGCGGTGTGCGCGGTGTCTGGATGCGCCATAACCTACTGACCAAGCACGAAAGGCTGCTGCGGCTGGAAAAGGCAACCGCTGAACGCACCATCACACTGACCGAGGAACAAACCCGCGTGCTGGAACGCTTCAGCCCGGAATTCCGTGAGCGCCACATCGAGGCACCCCATACCGGCGCGCTGGTTGCCGTTGATACCTTCTTTGTCGGTACGCTGAAGGGTGTCGGCAAGATCTTTCTGCAGACCGCGATTGACTGCCATTCCCGCTACGCTTGGGCCAGGCTCTACCCATCGAAACTGCCGGTCACCGCAGTGCACCTGATGAATAGTGATGTCCTGCCAACCTTCGAGGCGAATGAGGTGAAGATTGAGACCGTACTCTCCGACAATGGGCGGGAGTTCTGCGGCAGGCCCGACCAGCATCCTTATGAATTATTCCTGCAACTTGAGGATATTGCCCATCGCACCACCCGTGTGAGGCGCCCGCAATCCAATGGCATCCTTGAACGCTTCCATCGCACGCTGCTTGACGAGCATTTCCGGGTTGAGGGGCGGCGCACATGGTTCGAGACCATTGAGGAGATGCAGGCCGTGCTTGATGACTACCTCGAGGGCTACAACACCAAGCGGCCCCATCAGGGGCGCGGCATGAATGGGCGCACGCCCATCCGCGCATTCACCGAGGGCATGCCCAAAACCAGCAAAAAGGAGGTGACC
>NZ_LIRO01000143.1:0-80348 GCF_002742025.1 Limnothrix sp. PR1529 | reverse complement strand
CTTTTTGATTGTTTGGGGTAAGAATTACATCTTCTTACCCCTTTTTTATAACCTGAATCTGTCATTCAACACTTCTGACCCCTGAGTTCAATAGTTCTAAGCTCCTAGATTGACTTGTCAAGTCACCTGATCGACCCGATCCAGCCGTTCCTGAAATCAGACCCGCTCGATTGAGTCTCACCATCCCTGTAGCGTCGATCAACACATCCCCACCCTGCCCCGCTCCAAAGGTGGATGTTAGAATCACCGACCCTTCACTCAAATCAATATTCTCTGCACCCAATACAATTCGGCCAGCATCTCCCCCGCCCAAGCTGACAGAAAACAAGCCCCCAGCCACATCACTAGGCTCAAACTGAGCATTCAGTAATTGTTGGATAAAGCTGCCGAAATCTCGACCACTGGATAACGTGATCGATCGCTGGGCCGTAAGGCTGAGATCACCCCCCCGACCACTGCCCAACGTAATCGTAGAAACCGCCGATCGATCCGTTAGCCCAAACTCACCCGATCGCACCCACAACCCACGGCCATCACCCGTCCCCAACGTGTTCGCCGCCAACAAGGCTCCCTGACCCAGTTGCACCCGATCGCCGATCGCTACCAACTCCCCGCCACCATTGCCGCTGACCTCTAGCCCGCCTCCTTGAAAGGTCAGGTTGGCTCCTGGGGCGATCGGCGTATCCAGCAAGCGGTTGAAATTCACCACCGTTCTCGGCCCCGCCGCCACCGCCCAAATCCGACCCTCCGGCGCGATCGCCCAACCCTGCTCAAATTCCAAAGACCCACCAAACAAGCCGATCGCCTGACCTGGTTGAACTTCTAACCCCGTGGGAGCCTTGGGATCAGCCGATCGCGCCTCCACCCGAATTGCTCCCGGCGCAGACCCATATTGCAACCCCACCGGCACGCTCATCGACAGCAACGGCCGACCCGCCGGATCGTTAACCCCAAAACTCAGCCCATCGGCAAACACCAGGCGATCGGCCGTGCTGGCAAAAAACGATCCGCCCAGATCTAGGCGGGCATTGGGCCCAAACAAAATGCCCGCTGGATTGAGTAAGAAAAGATTGGCTGCCCCATTGGCCCTCAGCGTTCCGTCCAGGAGGGATCGCTGGCCGCCAGTCACTCGGGCGAAAATATTAGCCACGTCGGCGGCATTGTTGAAGTGAGCCAGCCCGCCCGTGGGAATCGAAAACTGCTGAAAACTATGAAACAGGTTGCTCCCGGCCCGATCGCCCCCCTCGATCGTCCAGCGGTTTGCCTCCGGTTGCGCCACCTCCGTGGACAGGGAACCATCCGACACCGGATTCGCGATCACTGGGTCACCAGCCAGAACCATCCCTAGCGCCACTCCCCACAGAATTGGTTCAGCCTTACTCATTTGCTCCCTTTGGCCAGCAGCCGCGTCCCTCAATCGGTTGACCCACCACCACTGGAACTGCCCCAGTAGCCACCAGCACCAACCGCCCATCATCCGTCGTTTGCCAGCCTGTTGCCTCCACTGGGGCAGTTGTGATCGGGGGTAAGGAAACCGCCATTGCGGGGCTAGGGGCGATCGGGCGCAAGTCCGCCGTAAAGGGCATGGCTTCCAGGGTGGCCGCCTCGATCGGGTTTGGTGCTTGGCCGGCCCGTCCCAAGGCAAAAAACTCGATCGCCCTTGGATCCGATCGGAGGCCGCAGGGGCTGGTGGGTTTGGGGGGCACACCAACCGCCGTCGGCAGGGCGATCGCCCCTCGGGCCGGGTCGGGGTTCAGCACCTCCAGTTGCACCGTGCCGCTAAATTCTGGCCCCCGCGCCGAGCTAGCCGTAATATCACTGCGATCGGTCAACGCTTCCCGAAAAGCCGTCCCAAACACCCCTTGGGCCCGCAAGTTCACCCGTCCGCCAAAACTATTCACCGAATTGGCGGAAATATCACTGTTTTCCAGCGCCACCAGCGTGTCCGTGTCGATCACAATGTTGCCGCCGGTTGCTGACTCCTGAGCATTGGTGCTGATCAGCGATCGCTCCCGTAGTTCAATCCCTTGGCTATCAATTTGGATACCGCCAAACGCCCCCGATCGCGTTTCCGCCGAGAGATGTGCTCCAGTCATTTGCAACCGGTCAACCGCGAGGCCCATGCGCCCCGCTGCTCCTGTTCCTGCTGACCCCACTGCCAAAGTTGTTCCCGACTGTAAATTGATTTCTCGGGCTTGTATATTTAGGCTCCCACCTTCTCCAGTTGATTCAACATCAGCTCCTACAAAAATGCCACTGAAAGAGCCAAGATTTCGCCCCACAACATTTTCACTAAATAGTTCTTGTCGAACAGAAAATCGAGGATCGAATCCTTCCACTAAAACTTGGTCAGCGCTGATTGTAATGTCACCGGCGTGGCCTGCTTTTGTGGTTGTGGCAATTGCTTGTCCACCATTCAGAAATGATAAGCGATCGGCTACAAGATTAATACTGCCAGCATCCTGATTAGTTAACGTTTGGGTATTAATCACTGCTCCATTGGAAACAGTCAATGACTGCGCTTCAACTTGGATTGATCCACCACGCCCAAGGCTGTTTCCTTCTGAAGAACTAATAATCGCACTAGAAGATAAATCGGGGCCAACTCCATCAATTGTCACGTCTCTGGCTACTTGAATGCGAATACTTCCAGCGTTGCCGCCTCCATCTGTTCTCGTAATGATCAATCCACCATGATTGACCAATAGAGACCCTGCGTTAATTTGGATGTTTCCTCCTTCTCCTTTACTGGTTCTTGAAGCAGAGCTGTAGAGTCCACTAGATTGTTGGAAAATTAATTTTTCATTCTCGGAGAATACAATTACTTCGTCCAATTGACTCACGCCAGAAATGGTAATTCCGTTACTAACATGAATTAACAAATTTCCAGCATTACCAGTTCCACGAGTGGTGGCAGTCATAAACCCCCCATCACGGAGTGTTAATGAGCGAGCTTGGAGATCGATCGTGCCGCCATTTCCTGTAGAGTTTTCTGCGCTTCGACTGTAGATACCACTGGACTCACGATCAACGTCTCCAGCACGGGCATCAACTCGCTCGATTACGACATTCCCCGTAGCACGAATCGTAATGCGTCCTGCATTGCCTTGACCGGCAGTATTAGCTCGAATTGAGCCACCATCTGCCAAGTGAATTGAGTCAACTTGAATATCAATTAAGCCACCGTTGCCCGTGCCCGAGACTTCAGCTAAATTCAAAATACCACTATAAAGAAAGGGGTTTTCACTAGCACCTGAAACCGTTAATCGATCAGCGATTATTCTTAAGTTACCGGCATTGCCAACTCCTTCAGTGCCAGTATAAACACGACCGCCATTCAAAAGCTGGACTAATCGAGCCTGAATGGTTGTATTGCCCGCATTTCCCATAGCATCTGGATCAACAGCATTTGAAAAGAAGGTGAGTCCTCCATCAAGGGTAATTGTGTCTGTTGCGCGAGCACGGATATCTCCACTGATTGGTAAGTTATTAAGAGGTACTTGATCAGCAGTTATTGAGCTAGGTTCTACACTATCAACTGATGCGGGCGCACGAACTCCCGCAAAAACTTGAGAACTAGAATTTAGCAAAATGTTATGACCATCAAGTTCCACTGTGCCGCCTTGGGTCAAATCTCGAACGTCCAAAAGGGCCTTATTCGTTAATAGAATGCTCGATGGTGAAGTAACAGCTTGACCATTGCCGATCGAGCCGGAATTTGTGGCTTGAATGGTGGCAATTGGTGTATTCAACGCTAGGGTTGCATTGAGAGGACTGGCGATTAGTTGCAGGCGACCACGCGGCGCAATCAACACACCACCATCCAGCTCGATCGCCCCACCAAACAGGCCGATCGCCTGACCCGGTTGAACTTCTAACCCCGTGGGAGCCTTGGGATCAGCCGATCGCGCCTCCACCCGAATTGCCCCCGGCGCAGACCCATATTGCAACCCCACCGGCACGCTCATCGACAGCAACGGCCGACCCGCCGGATCGTTGACCCCAAAACTCAGCCCATCGGCAAACACCAGGTGATCGGCTGTGCTGGCAAAAAACGATCCGCCCAGATCTAGGCGAGCATTGGGCCCAAACAAAATGCCCGCTGGATTGAGTAAGAAAAGATTGGCTGCCCCATTGGCCCTCAGCGTCCCATCCAGAAGCGATCGCTGGCCGCCAGTCACTCGGGCAAAAATATTAGCCACGTCGGCGGCATTGTTGAAGTGAGCCAGCCCGCCCGTGGGAATCGAAAACTGCTGAAAACTATGAAACAGGTTGCTCCCGGCCCGATCGCCCCCCTCGATCGTCCATTGGTTGGGTTCCCGTTGCTGCACCGTGGTTGAAAGTTGACCATCCGGGGCGATCGACTCAGCAACCGCAGCAGTGGCCAAAAAACCTGCCATCAACCCATGGGTTACCATAACCCCCACTCCAACCAGGGAGATAGTGCGGCAGTTTAGCGCTTGTAAACCCCAAATGTGTGCCATGGAAACCCTAACGAAACCAGACACATTTTATCGAACCCTAGCGAGCGGGCACGAATTACAACGATGGTGCAGTTAAAGTTTCAATAACTTTAAAATCGCCCAGCACCACTTGCGCCATGAAGGTTTCCTCAGGGTTTGCAATGAGATCAATTGTTAGACCTGTGTGGATCTCTGGGGTGGCCTGCTCAACAGCTTGTCCCAAATGATCCAAAAGCGTGAGTTGCAAGTCGTTGGGTAAAAGCATTTCCACATCCAGATTTCGCAGCTGAATGGTGATGTCCCATAGCCGGAGACTCTCAGGCAAGTTCTCGGGACTGCTTGCTTCTTCCTCGGTGAGTTCATGGTGGCCAATGGCCACACTCAGAAGAATTGGCTTTTCCAAATTCTTGATCACCAGGAGTTTCGCCCCTGTGATTTTCGGCTGTTTTCGGTAACCAACTCTAAAAGAATCTGGCTCTAGGATGTCTTGTAATAAACTGCTTAGGCTCTGCCAACCATGCTCGAATTGATTTTCGAGCCAAGGGATCATGGAAACGGCCGGTTTGGCTCCCGTTGATTGGACTTCTGGATAGAGTTCCGAATCAGGCTCTGGGTTCGTTCTAGGATTGATTGCTGGGTTAATCTCTGGATTGATCTTGGAATCAATTTCTGAGCTGACTACTGGATTGCTAGTTGAAACACGCTGTTGACTAGTTTCAGAATCTACAGCGCGAGTTTCTGCAACCTTTGCATCCCACCACTCTAGGAAATCATCTAAAGATTGGAGTTCTGATAGCCAAATCTGTTCTCGATCGAACAAGGCTGATGTGGGTATAAAACCAATCAAAGTGGCTTCGGGGCGATCGCCTGTCTGCAAATCCAAGCCAATGGCAAAGTAGCCTACTCGATCGGCTTGGGATTCCGGTGCAATCTCCAAGGAATCAGCTCCCGGAAAAACTGGCCGACATTCTACTCGACCAACTTCCTCGATCGCCAAATCTGCCACATCATCAAATCCTCTAATTACAGGATCCCAGCTCTCGCAATTCTGATGGGAATGGGGAATTTGCAGCCAGTGCAACCAATCGCTGAGGGCTAGGATCGCCAACGTGTTGTGATAAATCACATCACGCTGGTCTGGATGCGTTGCGGCCTTGGCAAATTGTTCAGCGGTGGCTCGGTGTTTGGCGCGCAAGGGAATTGTAATTGTTTCGTGAAACTGGTTGACTTCTGTGGTTTGAGGATTGGGTGAAGTGGGGTCAAGGGTCATGATCTATTTGTCCGTCATTGGAGGATTAACCAACTCAATTTTGATTGAAATTCAAGTTTGTTTCAGGTTGATTTCAAGTGATCTTTAATGGCTAATTCTGATTGACAATACCAACTTTGAAAAAACAAAGACCAGGGATGGTAGTCCCCGATTTGAGTTGATCAATATTTGGTCAATCACCAATTAGAAGAAGCAATTGAAAGAGGCAACTAAAAATCTAAAGCCACCTGAATCGAGAATACTGTCTCCTCTTAGAGGGTTTTTGCTAAAGAATGGGTTTGACACTGAAAGAGTGACAAGAATGATAAAAATGAAGAAAGTGGGTGTATTAGGAGATGAATCTCTAGATTTAATGAGCCAATTCACGAGGAGATTTTTCTTGAAAAACTAAGTTCAAGGAAATTTCTGCGTAAATTAGGCTATTCATCGGGCGGTTGGAGCGACTGCCTAAAGCGCCGAACCGACTCGAAGAATTGATCTTTATGGCGAGTGTAGATAGAGCTGAGTGTATTGGCATTGACGGATAGTTCAATTGCCAATTTCCGCATACTCTTTCCTTGGTTTTTAGCATCAATCAGTTGTTCAAGGCGGATTGATCCGAGAACCACTTTTTGGAGCAACCCATCGGGATCTTGGGCTTTGTAAAGTCGCCAAACTTCCGATGGATCCAGCTCTTCTTGGGCCATGAGTGCTGACCAAGGGTTCATATCGGCGGGTAGCTCACCCTGCTCATCCAGGTTTTCCAGATCTACACCGACTGCAAAGGGTGTGCGCACGCCGGTTAAATCTCGAACAGCATCCTTGAACAAATACTGAAGTTTGTTGTTAAGCCAGGTCATGACTTCACCCCGATCGGGATCGTACTGTTTCTTTTGGATGGCTGTGGGTAGCCAATCGAGCAAGCGACAGAATGCCTCGTGATAAAACTCCCCGTAACGGGGGTGATCTCGATAAACCTTCTGGGTGCTTAGAGAACGCCGAAGCCGGTTCGATTCACAAACAAGTTTCACCACCTGTTGGATCGCTTTTCTGAACTCTAGACTTTGGGGCGGTAGACTTTGGGTCCGCAGCACCAAGGCCTGGAGGGTTTGGTTTAATTGGCGATCGCGATCGGGATCGGGGGATCCTGGCGGTGGAGGCTGAAAGGTGAATCGCACCACAGACGAAGACCTGATAGACATCGATGTTGAGGCCGGCAATCATCTTTCTATCGCAGCGGTCACCAAAATTTGTGCAAAGCGTTGGTGCAAAGCGTTGAAATAAGTTGCGTTTAGTTTACGGCCGGGAAAGCTGGCGGGGCGATCGGGGACGGTGCAGTACTGAGCAAATCCTTGGCGGTGATGCCTTGGCCTTCGGGGCCGAAGTACCAGAGAGTGGCGGCGGCTTCCCCTTGGGTGATCGGTTTTTTGGGTTGCAGAAGGGTGGTGAACCCAAAGACCCGGCGAATGTTGGAGAGTTCGCCGTTCTCGCGATCGGCCGCGATCGCCCGGAGGGTCTGGGCATCTACCTTGGTTGCGTCCAAAAATCCCCAAGCCTTTTGCACGGTTTCCACGGTGGCCGGCGGCAAGGGACGACGCAAATCGAGGGGCACTTTCCACAACACCATGGTTTCTCGCGTGAGGGGTCCATCGGGGCTGAAGGTGGGGCTGTTGTTGCCGGTTAAGCGACTGGGAATAATGCCCGCTTCGGCTAAGCCTTGGATGGCGGCGAAGTCTGGATCCGTGGTGGGCACATCGGTGAAGAGGGGCTGGCTGGTGGCACTGGCCGATCGCACCTGCCAGGCCGGGCGGTTTTGGAACAGTTGGTTATTGGCGCTCACGAGCCAGCGGGCAAATTGCCGCCGGGTCACGATTTGGTTCGGATCCTGGAGACCCTGAAGGCTGTCGAGTTTGCGCCAATCTTGCCAATAGGGTTGCAATTCCTGAGAGAGGCTGACGATCGGGCTGGGTTGAGCTGTGGAGCTGGGGGCGATCGGGCTGGCGATCGGGTCAGGAGTCGGAGCGGTCAAGCTCGGACTCGGGCTGGGTTGAACGGTGGGGCTGGGACTCGCTTGCAAGGCCGGGTCGGGCGCGAGGGATTGCTCCAAGGCGCGGCTGGCTGCACCATCGTCGGCACAGCCGCCCAAACCCAAGGGCACTAGGCCGCACAGCAACCCCACCATGCCCGCCATGCCGAATCTCGACTTGGCCGATCCTGACATCCTCAATCTCGACATACCCGATCTCGACTTGGCTGATCTCGATTTGGCTGATCTCAATTTGGCTGATCTCAACGCAATCTCTACGCTATGCCAAATCTTCGAGGGTGTGGCATTGGGCCCGATCGCGCAGCAAATGATCGCAAACCACCAACGCCACCATCGCCTCCACCATCGGCACGGCCCGGGGCAGCACACAGGGATCGTGGCGACCCTTGCCCGCCAGCACCTTGGCTTCCCCGGTTTGATCGACGGTGTTTTGGGCCTTGCGGATTGTGGCCGTGGGCTTGAAGGCAATCCGGATCACGACTGGTTCGCCGTTGCTGATGCCGCCTTGGACTCCGCCCGATCGGTTCGTTGTGGTTCGCAGTTTGCCCGTTTCGTCCGTGTAAAACTCGTCGTTGTGTTCGCTGCCCTTCAGCAATGTGCCCGCAAAACCCGACCCCACCTCAAACCCTTTGGTGGCGGGCAGGGACATCACCGCCTTGGCTAGGTCGGCTTCCAGGCGATCGAACACGGGCGACCCCAAGCCCATCGGCAAATTCCGCACAACGCATTCCACCACGCCGCCGACGGAATCACCCTCATCGCGGATTGATTCAATCAGGGCGATCGCCCGTTCCGCAAAGTCCCCATCGGGCGATCGCAGAATGTTGCTTTCCACCTGTTCTGTGGTCACGGTCAGCGGGTCGATCGCCGCTTCGAGATCCTTAATCCGCTTCACGTAGCCGACGATTTCGATGTTGCCAAATTCCCGCAGGATCTTCTTAGCGATCGCTCCGGCGGCCACCCGCCCGATCGTTTCCCGCGCGGACGATCGACCGCCCCCTTGCCAATTACGAAACCCATATTTCGCGTCGTAGGTCGCATCGGCGTGAGACGGGCGATAGGTCTTGGCCATCTCGTCGTAGTCCTGGGGCCGGGTGTCCTTGTTGCGCACCAAAATCGCGATCGGCGTGCCCAGGGTCTTGCCCTCAAACACGCCCGAAAGGATTTCACACTGGTCGGTTTCCTTGCGAGGCGTGGTGATTTTGCTTTGGCCGGGCCGGCGGCGATCGAGTTCCACTTGAATTTCTTCGGCCGTTAGGGGCAACCGGGGCGGGCAACCATCGATCACAACGCCCACCCCACCACCGTGGGACTCGCCAAAGGTGGTGATCCGAAACAGATGTCCAAACGTGTTGCCCATGGTGACTTTGTGTGGTGCGGCGGTGCGATCGGCCTGTGGAGTGGCGCTGATTAGTCGAATTTGTATCCTATCACTCGCCTCCGCGTTCCCAGACTGTGGGCCGGAGAGGATGTCTGAAAAGCCACAACTAGCTGTTGGGCCTCATCGATCGGCACAGACAAGAAGCCCCATCGATCAGCATAGACAAGGGGCTTAAGCCCCTTGCTCCCCCACGACGACTAGCGTTGCTGGAATGAATCGAGTTGCCCAAAACCCTGTTCCTGAAGCCAGTGATCGATATCTGCCAAAACCCGATCGGGAATTTCCCAAGGAAACAGGTGTGCCACGCCGTCATAACAGTGCCACTGGCTGCGGGGTAAGCCGGTGGCGGTTTCCAGGCTGGCGATCGGGGTGATGTGGCGATCGCCCGCTCCGGCCATCACCAGTGCGGGGCAGCAAATTTTGGCCAAATCCGCCCGGCGATCGTATCCAGCCTGAAGCGCCTGACGCAGCGATCGGGTGGCCGCCCCTGAGGTTTGCAACACATCCCACACCGCCGATTCAGCCAAGTAGCGATAGGTTTCGGGGGTGTGGCGTTGAATCAGGTAGCGCAGGAGCGATCGCTCGCCAAATTGCCGAATATTCCAAGCCCAACCGGGCCATACCTCATTCAACAGAGCCGCAATCAGGGTGTAGGCCAAGTCCCATCGTTGGCTGGGCATGGGGGCGCTGCGGGGGCGGGCCGCCGTGGCAATCAAAATCAGCCCTTGCACTCGATCGGGATGTCGCAGGGCCAACTCCAGGGCCAAAATTCCCCCCAAAGACCAACCCAAGACAAGAGCTTGGTCAATTTGGAGTCGATCGAGCAGGGCCACCAAATCCGCAATGTGGGCTTCCATGGCAAAGTCACCCCCCGATCGACTGCGGCCATATCCCCGCAAATCCGGCGCGATCGTCCAGAATCGATCGGCCCAATGGCGCGTAAACACTCGCATACTGCGCCCAGAGCCGGGGTGACCATGCAAACACAACAGCGGCAGCCCCCGGCCGCGGGTTTCCACATGGAGTGCTTGCGGGATGGTTTGAGGAATTGCTGGGGCCTGTTCAAAAGCAGCCAACGGTTGATCAACCTCATTACCATAGGAACATCGATATTATGATTCGTAGTTCGATGACCGAGTTAGATCGTCGAGTTCGGTTGAGATCGCCGAGTGAGATTGCTGAAGTTTTGGATCACCGAGTTCATCGCCCGATCGCAGGCGGCCCCGCCTGTTCAATAAACAACGGCCAAGACCAGATATGACCCACCTATGACTAACGCTGATCGATCGCCCTTAGCCAATCCTGATGCACGCGGTTCCGACTCCCGCTTCATCGATGTGCCCACCCGCGATAACTACGATCGGGATGCGGTGCAGGAAATTTTGCAACTCGCGATCGCCCGTCGCCAAGATATTGAGCAATATTCCCGCAGTCAGCTTCTGGAATTGGCCGATGAAATTGGGATCGATCGCACTGATTTATATGCAGCCGAACAGCGTTGGTTGGCTCAAAATGGGGATCGATCGCAACGTCAACAATTCGTGGCCGCCCAACGGCAGCGCCTCAAGTTAAACCTCGGTAAATTTGGCATTGTCAACGGCTTTTTATTGCTGATTGACTTGGTTTCCTCGGGGCACTTGGGCTGGTCGCTCACCTTGGGTTTGGGGTGGGGAATGTTCATCGCTCTGGATGCTTGGAAGTCTTTGCAACCGGATACGGAAGACTTTGAAAAACGGTTCCAAAAATGGCAACTTCAGCAAAAAACCGTGGATGACTGGGATTAAAGCGACTCCCAATTTTGGCTGAATTCTGGCTGAATCTCGAATCAATTGGAGCTACTGAACCTGAATTTTAACTAGGCGGTGACCACCTGAATGGGCCCCTCGATCGCGCTGTTGAAAAACTGGCGCACGTAGGGATTATCAGTGGTGTCAATTTCCTGGATTTTCCCTTGCCAACGAATGCGCCCATCATACAAAAACACCACCCGATCGGCTGTGCGGCGAATGGTGCTGTCCTGGTGGGTCACGACCACATAGGTTGAGCAAAAATTGACCTTTTGGCTCAGTTCCCGCATCAGGTCTTCCACAATTGTGGAGGCGATCGGGTCAAGGCCAGCTGTTGGCTCGTCATAGAGCAACACTTCAGGAATGGGTGTGCCATCGGGAGCAGGATTTTCAATGATGGCGCGGGCAAAACTGACCCGTTTTTTCATGCCGCCCGACAACTCCGCCGGGTAGCGATCGGCAATGGCCGGCAACCCCACCCGCTCCAGGGCGCGATCAACCAATTTTTGAATTTCGCGCGGGGGCAACTGACCCGCCTCCAGCAAGGAAAACCCCACATTTTCGCCCACCGTCAGGGAATCAAACAGGGCGGCTTGCTGAAACACCAACTTGATTTCTACCCCCTCTGGTTCGTGGCTGTCGCCCAGCAAGCCTTGGCGAGGTTCTCCTAACAAATAAACCTCGCCTTCGTCGGGTTCCAACAGACCGCTAATCACCCGTAAGATGGTTGATTTTCCTGTGCCGGAGGGGCCAATAATCGCGATCGCCTCGTTGGGATAAATGGCGAAATCCACTCGATCGAGAATTTTGCGATCGCCCAGCGTTTTGCTGACCCCACGCAGTTCCACCAAGGGGCGATCAAGGGGCAGCGGGTTCGCCGATCCGCCACAAACCAGGGATTGAGACATGGCTGGAATGATTGGGTGATTGCTTGCTGTTTTGGATCCGATTGATCGTCGCTCATCCAAGTCTCCCTAAGCCAAGGAAACCTTGCAGAGCAGTTCCATGCCGTTTTCGCTTGAAGTAGCCGTTAATTGCCCATCCATCGACTCGATCGCCAACTGAGCCACCCACAGGCCCATCATCGGTGATAGCTGACTGTGGGCCGCCATTGCCCGCAGATCGGCCACACTGTGGGCAACGGACATTCCCAGATCCATCAAGTCGATCGGGTCGCTCCAGGTTTCCAGCGCACAGGTGGTTTGGATTTGAATCTGAACCGTCTGCTCAATCACGGAGGTGCGCAGGGTAATTGGCCCCTTGTCGCCAACCTGGGCAAGCTGTGTGATCAAACCATCCACCACCAATGCCAAGGCCTGGCGCATTCGTTTGGAATCCACCCACACATCCACCTCGGGCGGTTCCTCAAAATCCAAGCCAATGTTGCGGTTTGCCGCCTGTAAATAGGTCAACCCTTCCACATCATCCAAAATGAGGGACAGGGCAACAACCTGAAAATCTGGCTCAATGGCTCCGCTATTAAATTTGGACACTTCAATCAGGCGATCGAGCAAATTCACCATCCGTTGAGCCGCTTGGTTGGCATCGGCCACGCACTGGCGTTCCTCCTCCAAGTCATCACACAGATCGTTCAAAATCATTTGGTGCAGCCCGATCGCGCTGCTCATGGGCGATCGCAACTCATGGGCTGTCCGGGCCAAAAATCCCGCCTGAAACGCACCCCACTGTTTCGCCAAATGATAGGCAGCAGCTAAGGCTGAAGTGTCCGCATTTGGCGGGCTGGTGTTTTGGACTTGATCGATGTTGGATGGCTCGGTGTTGGATGGATCAGCATCCTGGGCATCGGCATCGGTACTGGCATCGGTACTGGCATCGGCACTTGCAGCATCTTTTTCGGCATCCAGTGAGTTGGCTGCAACCTCAGCCATTTCCGCATGGATCCCAGGATTGGTTCCCGCCGCGATCGGCGGCATGGGCGCGACTGGCAAGATTTGCGATGCGGTTGCTTCAGGTGTTTTGGGTGATGATGCCGGACTGGTTGAGCGTCGCAGCGCCCCATAAAACCCAATGCCGATCCCTACGATCAAACTCGTCCAGTCTGGCCAACTCATGACTGCGCTTTCATTCCGCTAGTTGAACTAGGGCCGATGCAAATGCTCAAATCCAGTGTTTCGGCCTAGGGTTGCAAGTTGGTGTTCCAAATTCCAGGGTTCACCAAAGATTCACCGGCAGTTCACTAGAGATGCAAATCTAGACCGGCCCTCGCTGGGGCTTTGTGGAGGGGCCACATGGGCGATCGCCCCATCCGCCCGCCTTGGTTTTGGAGACTCCGCCACAGCGTTGATGCCTAGCATTGCACAGGGATCTTGCAGATTCATAGGATTTTCGCCCATAACTCACTGCCAGTCCCCAGGGGCGATCGAGCCTTCAATCGAACTTTAAAGGGAATTGAAATGCTCCATGAACGACTCCTGGTCGGGATAGATTTCAAATACCCGATCCATACTTGTCAGGTCAAACAGCATCTTCACTTGGTCATTGATTGAGCAAAGATAAAGCTTGGCTCCGGCCGATCGAGCCGTTTTCAAGGCTAAAACCAGGGCCCCCAGTCCCGAACTATCCATGAAAGACACATCTTGAAAGTCAACCAGGATATGTTGCATTCCTGATTGAACCTGATCGCTCACTTCTTGACGGAAGGGGCCAGCTTGTTTGCCGTCCAAAATACCGAAAGGCTGCACGATGCTTAGGCGATCCATTGCTGCTATTTAGGAATTGACACGCTAGGGACTTCAAACGATCGATCTGGGCCAGGGGAGCAAACACCGGCTCGATCGAACCAGAACCTGCACCCGCTGCCAGAATTCTCAGAACAACCTGACTAAGACAGACTAACTGACCCGGGCAGATTGATCAGTATGAACTGGTCGGCATGAACTAATCAGCACAGACTAATTAGCACAGACTAATCCAAACAGATTGATCGAGGTGACTGATCAGGGCGGCTGATTGATCACGGTTGATCACTAACCCATCATGCCTAGCCCATTTCAGGCTTCCACGCAACTCTGCACACCATGCCACTCTGCACAACTTCCATGCAACTGAAAATAATTCAACGAAACTGAGGGCCGCGAAAGGTGATTGCAGCCCACGCAAGCCCACCGCGATCGCGCCCACAGGACTTCAGCGGGAACTGCCTGCCCAACATCCCAACATACCGATTGCGGTACTTTTTCCTGATACTGGTTAGTGAACCTCTTGAACGAATCCACCAGCAGCTTTCAACCCCCATCATGCTTTCTTCGTTGCCCGACGCTCAGCAATCCGATGTTCCATGCTCCACGCGCCCAGAGGATGTGGTGACAACTTCGCGGCCCTTGGGGCGGCCGGAGTTGTTGGCTCCGGCGGGCAATTGGGACTGTGCAAAGGCGGCGGTGGAAAACGGGGCCGATGCGATTTATTTCGGCCTCGATCGCTTCAATGCGCGAATGCGGGCCGAAAACTTCACGGAGGCGGATTTGCCGGAGCTGATGGCCTGGCTGCATCGGCGCGGGGTGAAGGGCTATGTGACGATCAACACGCTGATTTTCACCGATGAGCTGGCGGAGGCGGAGCGCTACCTGAAGTCGGTGATTGCGGCGGGGGTGGATGCGGCGATCGTGCAGGATGTGGGGTTGGTGCGGTTGATTCGGCATCTGTCGCCGGATTTTCCGATCCATGCTTCAACGCAAATGACGATCACCAGTGCGGCGGGGGTGACGTTTGCGCGGAATTTGGGTTGCCAGTTGGTGGTGTTGGCGCGGGAATGTTCGATTCGGGAAATTGAGAAAATTCAAACCCAGTTGGGCGATCGGGGCTTGTCTTTGCCGCTGGAGGTGTTTGTGCATGGGGCCCTTTGTGTGGCCTATTCGGGCCAATGCTTGACCAGTGAGGCGCTGGGTGGGCGATCGGCTAATCGGGGGGAATGTGCCCAGGCCTGTCGGATGCCCTATGAGTTGGTGGCCGATGGACAGGTGGTGGATTTGGGCGATCGGGACTATCTGCTCAGTCCCCAGGATTTGTCTGGGTTGCCGGTGCTGTCGGAGTTGGTGGCGGCGGGGGTCAGTTGCCTGAAAATTGAAGGCCGGTTGAAAGCGCCGGAATATGTGGCCAGCACCACAAGAATTTATCGCCAAGCGCTCGATCGGGCGGTGGCCGCCGTGGCCAACCCGGTAGACAAGGGGCTTGAGCATCTTGCTGACTCGGTGTTACAGAATCGAGCCGAGATCGGCCGGCCGTCGGTGAGTGCCAACCCGGTAGACAAGGGGCTCCAGCCCCTTGCCCCATCGCGATCACTGCAACAAGCGCAGCCCATAACTGACTCAGCCGATCGCTACGAATTGGAAATGTCCTTTTCTCGTGGTCTATTCACGGGCTGGTTTGAGGGCATCAACAATCAAGCGCTGGTGCATGGGGAATATGCCAAAAAGCGCGGGGCCTATTTGGGCGAAGTGGTGCGGGTGGAGGGCGATTGGCTGTGGGTGCGATCGACTGGTTTGCACCTCAGCCCTGGCGATGGCATTGGCCTGGACGGGCCCGGCGGCGAACAGGGCGGCCGCATCTGTGAGGTGCGGGAACCGGGACGATCGGGCGAGCTGTGGGGGTTGCGGGTCGATCGCTTCAGTAGGTTGGATTTGCGACGGGTGCGATCGGGCGATCGGCTGTGGAAAACTTCCGATCCGGAACTGGAAAAGCGGGTGCGCCAAACCTACGCGGGCGAGCAACCCAAATTTCAGCGCCCGATCGCCATTGAATTCCATGGGGTGCTGGGTCAGCCCGCCACCGCGATCGCCCGGGACGAGTTGGGCCACATTGCCCAAGTGGTGTCCACCATGCCCCTGGCGGCGGCAGAGCGCCAACCCCTCACGGCCGAGCGGCTGCAAGACCAGTTTGGCCGGCTGGGCAATACGGCTTTTCGGCTCGATCGCTTTGAGCAACAACTCAGTGGCGAGGTGATTTTGCCCGCCAGCGAGCTAAACCGAATGCGGCGAGACTTGGTGGCTCAACTGGAACAGCAGCGGGCCCAACCGCCCCGCTGGACATTGCACGCCACGGCGCGATCGCGAGACCTTTGGCCCGCCATGGGCGATCGACCGGCTCCAAAGCCAGCCCAACTGTCGGTTTTGGTGCGCAACCGGGCCCAACTGGCCAGCGCCATGGCCGCCGGAATCGATCGGCTCTATTGCGAATTAGAAGATCCGCGCCAATATCGATCGCTGGTGGAATGGTTTCGCACCCAAAAACAATCGGATCAACAAACCCTTTGGGTTGCGCCCCCTCGGATTTACAAAACCGGTGAAACCTGGATTTTGCAGCAAGTTCGCAACAGCAATGCGGATGGCTATTTGGTGCGAAATTATGACCATCTCAGCTTCTTTGCCCAGGATTGCTGCATGGGAGATTTTTCGCTGAATGTGGCCAACCCAATCGCCGCTAGCTATTTTCAGCAAGAATTTCAACTAGCCGGCCTCACAGCCTCCTACGATTTAAATGCCGATCAATTAGTCGATTTGCTGAAAGCCTGTCCTCCCGACTGGTTGGAAATTACGATTCATCAGCATATGCCCATGTTCCATATGGAGCATTGCGTTTTTTGTGCCTTTTTGTCCACCGGAACCGATCACACAAACTGCGGTCGTCCCTGCGAAAAACAAACGGTTACCCTGCGCGATCGAGCCGGGGTGGAGCATCGGTTACAGGCGGATGCGGGCTGTCGAAACACGGTGTTTAATGGGGTGGCACAGACGGGCGCAGAGGTGGTGCAACGGTTAATCGCATCCGGGGCCCGGCGATTCCGGTTGGAGTTCCTAAATGAATCGCCCGATCGGGTCAGTCACTCGATCGCCCGCTATCAACAACTCCTGCGGGGCGAAATTTCCGGCACTGAACTTTGGCAAGATTTGCAACTGTCCAGCCAACTAGGAGTCACGCGCGGCACGATCGGGAAACGAGAGCGATCGCAATCTGGCCGCTAGTATTTTGCGCCAATCAGCCAAAGATCTTCATCCTTCAACCCCTTTTTCCCCCTTTTTTAGTCACTGGTATGACCCATCCCAAGCAAGTTCGTTGGATTAATTTTTGGCAATCGATCGCCCTTGCGGCCGCCGGTCTTTGCATTGCCATGGCGATCGCCCATTTGCAGCCAGCCAATGCCACAGAGCCGATCACCCCTCAAAACACCGTGAATTTGATCAGCGAAAATCCTGGCGATCGGCTTGCGCAAACCACGCCGGCCTTGCCTGAACAGCCCATGACAAAACGGCAACTAATCACCGCTGTTTTGCAAGAATTGGGAGTTGCTGAACGCTACGATCAATATTTGGGAAATGCTGTAGATTTAGCCGTTTCGCCCAACCAGTCCCTGAAATTCATTAACTGGTTGAATGATGTGCTCAAGGAGCGGGCCGGCTGGAAAACCGTCGCCCTCACTTACAGCCGTCGTCTCGATAGCCAGTTTTCTGAAACCGAGCTTCAGGAACTGCTGAGTCTGGCGCAAAATCCCACACTTCGCAAACTGTTTCGATCGGAACTAGAAAATTATGGCAACACTGCCCGCGATCGGCGAATGTTCCTGTTCCGAGTTTGGGAAGACTACAACAACGGCAACATTCCCGTTCCTGAAGGCATGTTTTAGAGGGAATTGATTGATCAGGAATATTACTAATTGCTCAGAGTTTGATCAATCAGCCCGTAGGGTGGGCACTGCCCACCAAACCATTGCTTCATGGCATCCGTGATATGGCGTGCCAATTATTTTTAGGTAAAGGCTGCATCGATCAGGAACTAATTGATCAAAGTCTCATTTGATCAAAGTTTCATTGATCAACGCCTTAACGAGAACTGGAGCGCGGGGGGCGTAGCGTTTCCAGCAGCGCCCGCCAAGCAAACTTCGGCAAAGCCAGCATTCGCCGCCAACGCCAAGGTTCTTGATAGAGGCGATAGAGCCATTCCAGATTGTTTTCGCAAAACCAAGCGGGCGCGCGCTCCTTTGTGCCCGACCAAATATCAAAACTGCCCCCAACACCAATCCAAATGGCATTGGGACAAAGGTGGCGGTGTTCCGCAATCCAATATTCCTGGCGAGGAACACCCAGCGCCACCAAAATCAGACCCGGTTGAGCTTCTCGCATGGCCTGCACCATGGTTGATCGCTCGTCTTCGCTCAAAAAGCCGTGATAAATTCCTGAAAATTGAATGCCGGGGGCCCGTTTTTCCCAGGCTTGGGCCGCCGCCTGAGCAACACCCGGTTGACCGCCATAGCACCAAACGGTTCCGTAGGCATTGGGCGATCGACCAAAGGCCGTCAGCACCGATTCTGCTAACTCAATGCCCGGAACCCGGCGTACTTGGCGATAGCCCCGCAGCTTCAGGTATAGGGCCACGCCGGCCCCATCGGGAATGCACAAATCGGCTTGGCGAATCGTTTCCCCCAACCGGGCGTTTCGTTCCCCCTCGATCGCCATTTCCGCATTGAGGGTCACCACCTGCGCGCCTCCCTCCTGTCGCCGATCCAACAACCACTGGGTGTAGTCATCCAGCAGATGAACCGGCAACTGAAGCACCGTAGCCTTCAACGGGCGCGGGGCGATCGGGGAAGCATCCATGGAAGCGTGCATGGCAAATTTGCAAAATGATGGGTCGGGCAGTCGGGATTTAGTCTACAACCGATGCTTTTCCGTTGATTCATCCCGCCAGGGCGATTAATCCCAAACCGTCACTAATTCACTTGCAACTCACGGGCCTGGTTCGATCGGCCCATTCGATCGGCTCAAGGGCAGCTCGCTGCTTTGCCATGCAGATTGTTGGGCGCTGGTAAAACAAATTCCATGACCGACCCTCAAACACCAGTCGGCCATGGCAACCACAGAGACCTGAAAGGGCGCTTAGGGGACTGCCTAAGGCGCAACCTTTTCCTTGAACAACTTACCGGCAGAAAAGGCGGGAACACAGGTGGCCGGAATTTCCATCTTTTGGCCGGTTTTGGGGTTGCGGCCTTCGCGGGACTTCCGCTCACGGCGCTCAAACGAGCCAAACCCCACCAGAGTCACCTTTTCGCCTGACGAAACCGCTTCCACGATCGAGTCGAGCGCTGCGGTCAGCACTTGATCGGCCTGCTTTTTGGTGACATTCGCCTTTTCGGCCACCTTATCAATCAGCTCGCCTTTATTCATAATTCGAAATCTCCTGAATGCAAAGGGGAGCCAACCCAGTTTCCGGGTCGGCAATCAGTAGAATGAGTGGCTGAAACCCCTACCGAATAGCGGTTTCAATCGCATATTCTATCCATAAACTCTCGGGATGTGACCATAGGAACTGACAATTTGTAGCTATCTGAAGTTTTTTTTCAGTTTCTAACAGCTTGTCATCGAGCAAAAACCGGCTTCGATCTCGGGTCAATGCTGAGATCAATCTCCTCAATTTCTGCCCTGTTGCAATGGTTCTGAGTCCGAGGGGCACAGGCTGAAATGAAGACGGCGCGGCAAAATCCTGGAAATTCAGTCTGAGCAATTCAACCCAATCAGCACCACTGATTCAGGTTCGCCAACTGTGATGAGCTGCCTCAACTGAGCTGAACTTGAGCTGACTAGGGGGGAGATCAGATCTTTGCTAGTTTTTGGGGCCCGGGCAAGGGCAGGTGCTTCAAACTAACGGTGAGCCTGTGCAAAATCAACCCAATCAACGTTGATTGAAATCCGTTAACCCTGTAGGGGCGTACGGCCGTACGCCCCTACCCGGATTTTCTCGGTCTTCAGTTGAAGCCAATAGGGCAAGGGTTCATCGACCGAACCGACCAATCTGGCTGATGGGCTGGACTGATCGGCTGATCGATCAGCTTGAACGATCAATGACGATCAATTCGGACATTTGAAACATCTTCTAAGATAGGGTGTCGGCACAAGAACCGGGAGGAAGCCGTTATGGAAGCTGGGCGTGGGCTGGTTGGGCTGGGCTGGGCATTGGGACTGACGGTGCTGGCCAGTCCTGCGAGCTATGGGGCCAATCCAGAGCATGTCCAAACGCTGTTGCTCACGCGGCAATGTGTGCAATGCGATTTGACGGGGGCCAGCCTGGTTTATGCCAACTTGAGCGGCGCAAACCTGATGGGGTCTGACCTGCGGGGTGCAAATCTGAGCCGTGCCAACCTCAGCCAGGCCAACTTGAGCGGCGCAAATTTGCAGAGTGCCACCCTGTTTGGAGCCACGCTGACCAATGCTCAGTTGACCAATGCCAATTTGGTGAGCACGGATTTGCGGGAGGCGGTTTTCTTTGGGGCCGATCTCAGCGGGGCCACCATGACCCAAGCCCTGGTGATTGGGGCTGTGGGGTTGCCGATCGAGGTGGCCACACCGCGCGATCGTTTCAACTGGGGCGTGTATGAGGCGGATCGACGCAACTTCGCCGGGGCCATTAATCACTACAATCAGGCGATCGCCCAGGATCCGCAATTTGCCGAGGCTTACCTAAACCGAGCCGTGGCGCGATCGCACTTGGCGGACTATGGCGGGGCGATCGGGGATGGGCGAGTGGCGGCCCAGCTCTTTGCCCAGGCCAACAATCCCGAGCAGCAGGCATTGGCGGAAAAGTTTTCCGATGAATTGGAGCGCTATGTCAAAAAGGGCGGCCGTGAGCAGTCGGAAGGCAACGGAGTGGGAATTTCGGTGCTGAACTTTGTGCGCGGTGTTGGTTCTTTTCTAATTCCGTTATTATTTTGATTTCTGGGCTTTGCCTGTTTCGGGTTCTGCTGGCCTTAGATTTTCAATTTTGCAAATTCTCAACTCTGCCCTTTAGCGACGATCGCCACGATGGAATTTTCCCAAGCTCGACAGGCTTTTTTGCAAGAGGTTCGACGACCGATCGAGCAAATTGACCTAGCCCGAGCAGCCCTCTATCTTGCCCAGGAAGACTATCCGGGGCTGGTGGTGGAATCCTATTTAAACCAATTAGATCAGATGGCGGCGGTGGTGGGCGATCGGCTGGCGGGCGATCGGGTTCCCATGCGGGTGATTCGGGCGATTAATCAATACCTCTTCACGGAATTAGAATTCAGCGGCAATCAATCGGATTATTACGATCCTCGGAATAGCTTTTTGAATGAAGTGTTGGATCGCCGTTTGGGCATTCCCATCACCCTTTCATTAGTCTATTTAGAAATTGCTAAGCGACTGAATTTCCCCATGGTTGGCATTGGAATGCCAGGCCACTTTATCATCCGCCCCGACTTTGAAGAGGCGGGAATTTTTGTCGATGCCTTTGCCCAGGGCGAAATTCTGTTTCCACAAGATTGTGCCGATCGCCTCAGTAGCATCTATGGGCAACCGGTCGCCCTCAAGCCGCAATTTTTGGAACCGGTGGATCCGCATCGTTTCCTGGTGAGAATGCTGACCAACCTCAAGGCAATCTACATCAGTCGGCAGGATCCGATCCGTGCAGCCCGAGTAATTGAGCAAATTCTGCTGATTTTTCCCGATGCGATTCAGGAGCGGCGCGATCGGGGACTGTTGTATTACCAATTGGAGCGATTTACCGAGGCCCGAGCTGATTTGCAAGCCTATTTGGAAGCAAAACCACAAGCGTTCGATCGGGCCCCGATTGCTGCCTTATTAGATCGTCTTTCGGACTTTTAATGGCTTCAATTGGTTTCGATAATTGGTTTTAATTAGTTTTCAAAGGTATCTCTAGAATTTCATTTTTTAACTTCATCGCTCAACTGCATCTGGAACCAATCGCATTTTGAATGCTTGAACTTCCTGAACGCCTTAACTACGCTTTAACGAAATCGCATCTCTAAAAATCACCATGACCGCCGTTGCCCCTCGCCCAATCCATCTCGCCATCATTGGCGATGTCCATGACCAGTGGACGGTTGACGATGCCCATGCCCTTGAAGGGCTAGGCGTTGATGCGGCGTTGTTTGTGGGTGACTTTGGCAACGAAGCGGTGGAAGTTACCCGGGCGATCGCGGCGTTGCCTTTGCCCAAAGCGGTGATTCTGGGCAACCATGATTCCTGGTATAGCGCCACTCCTTGGGGCCGCAAAAAATGTCCCTACGATCGCAGCCGCGAAGATCGGGTGCAAGAACAACTGGATCTGTTGGGGGCGGCCCATGTGGGCTACGGTTGCCTGGATTGGCCGGAGTTGGGGTTGAGTGTGATTGGGGGGCGACCCTTTAGCTGGGGCGGCCCGAACTGGAGCTATGGGGAGTTTTACCGCGATCGCTTTGCCGTGACGGGCATGATGGATTCGGCCGATCGAATTGCCCAAGCGGCGGCCCGCGCCACTCAACCCACCCTCATTTTTTTGGGACATAACGGCCCCTATGGGCTGGGAGATCAACCGGAGTCGATTTGCGGGCGCGACTGGCAACCGCTCGGTGGCGATTTTGGCGATCCTGACCTGCGCCAAGCGATCCGCATTGCCCAACAGCGCCATCAACAGGTGGCTTTGGTCACCTTTGGCCACATGCACCACCACTTGCGCCACCGCAAAGATCGCTTGCGGCAGGCCACGGCCAGCGATGCCCAAGGAACGGTGTATGTGAATGCGGCGGTGGTTCCCCGAATTCGAGAACACGATCGGGGACGGCTCCACCATTTTGTGTGGGTGGAATTGCTGGGCGGGCAGGTGACCCGGGCCGCTTCCGTTTGGGTCGATCGCACCGGGGCGATCGATGCTGCTGAGGCCTGGCTGGGGCAGCCCCCCACACTTCAGCACTCATCAACACCGCTCATTCCGGTTCCTTAAGGTTGATTGATCAGTACTGATCAATGTTGACTGATCAAGGTTGATTAATCGCCCTTGATGGCTACTGACCCGCTTCGGTTAATTCCAAGGTGCGACCCGACCAATCCTTGACCAAGAAATTGAGCGGTAACTCTTGGCGAATTTTGTGCCGAATTCCCCGCACCTGAATTCGCAACAGAATTTGTTCTAGACAGTCGCGATCGAAACAAACGTGGCGTTGGTGGTTGCGATCGCCCAAACTGGCTCCAGCAATTACATGGAGCTGCACATTTTTCTTGAGTTGGTACCACAAACCATCGGGCACAGGAGCCGGATTGGCAACGCGCGCAAAGGTGCTGGGGGCCATATAAAGCGGGTCGATCGTGGTGGCCCCAAGGGTTTGTTCGTAGTTGTAGTAATACTGCAAGGGCACATCAGCCACCGCCAATTCCAAATCTCCCTCATAGAACTGTCGGGCAATTTCCAAATCCGACACCATGATGGTGTGAACTTTGGGCGCGCTGGACAGAAACATCCACATGGCTCCCCCATAGGCCATCAACAGCAGCACCATGATGCCTTGGGTAGAGAAAATCGTATCCAACGACAGGCCAAAAATGGCAAACATCAGGGGATGGAGGGTCATGGAGTTAGGGATGGAAATGGGTGAATTGCCTAATCAATTAACGAAGACAAGAGGCTTATAACAAAGACAAGGGGCGTATAACGAAGACAAGGGGCTTAAGCCCCTTGCCCCAAATGACCAGAAGGCAATGGCTTCAAGGTGCTTTTTAGGCTTCATCTAAGAAGCAATTAAGAAGCAATCGCGACTTCCAACAGTTGTTGCAGCTCGCCGCTGTTGAACAGTTCAACGGCAATATCAGCACCACCGATGAAGTTGCCATCGATGTAAAGTTGCGGGATAGTCTGCCAGTTGGAAAACTCCTTGATGCCTTCCCGAATGTCTGGCTCATCCAGAACATTCAAAGACTCGAAGGGCACACCCACCGCATTCAAAATTTGCACCACAGTGTTCGAAAAGCCGCACATGGGCATCAATTTTGTGCCCTTCATAAACAGCATCACTTTGTTGTTTTGCACCAAGCTTTCGATGCGTTGTTTCGTTTCAGGGGTCATGGTGGCTATCCGCGATCGTAATAGTGGACGTGGTTAGAACAAAGTTAGAACAAAACAAGGAACTGCGGCTCCTTGCCTTGGTGATTGGGATGCAACAGCTAAGGATTCATCCTGGCCAATTTTGGCTAATTTTTGCCTTTTTTTGACGCTTTCTGCATCTTCACTTGGCCAGTTTCCAGAAACTTTGGGTTTCTAGAGGTTCCTCATTCTCAGGAACTGCTGATGTTTTGCCCCGGCTGAGACCCCCTAAACGGTGGCTTGTTGTGCGGCCCAGCTTTCGGGGGTAAAGGTCTTGAGGGCGAGGGCATGAAGCGCCCCGCTGCGGAGATCTTCATTCAGTGCGCCATAGACCAGTTGGTGTTGCTGGACACGGCTTTTGCCCGCGAAGGCCGCAGAGACAACGATCGCCTCGTAGTGGTCGCCGTCACCCGCAAGCTGAATTTCTGCGTCGGGCAGGTTGGCCTTGATGGCAGTTGTGATGCGATCGGGCGTGACCATGGTTGCTGTTCAAAGGGATAAAGATTGAATCCGTTTTTCGTTAGAAAATTACGGGATCTGATAACCCCGCCCCAAAAGGACGGCATTCTTGATTGTAGTCGGCCACTGGACAAGCAGTGCTGGAACCGGGCGATCGGGCTGGAGATTCCCCCTACACAAACCCTACATAAAGCCCAGACCCATGGGTTCTTGCAGGCCTTTGAGGGGAGGATCGATCGCCCCCGGTGGGAGGTTCTTGGCCTGAATCAGAACTCCAAAGTTGCCGAGACCCGTGGGATCGATGAGGCGGTGCAACACATCTCGACGGTGCAAGATTTGCTGAAAATCGATCGCTTGGGCGATCGCCCCGCCCTGACTGAGGGCCATTAGTCGATCGCCCAATCCAAGGGCCATTAAAAACAAACTTTGGCGTGTGAATCCTAGGGTTTGCAGGCCCTGTTGTTCGCCCCAATGTTGCAGGGCGCTGAAGTCCACGTGGGCCGTCAAGTCCTGCTGGCCCGGCAACCAGTAGGGATCGTTGTGGTGGGCGTGGCGGGTGTAGCACTGTAGCGTGCCGCCCGATCGGCTGGGGTGGTAAAACCGCTGCGCATCGTAGCCATAGTCAATGGTGAGCAGGTAGCCCGATCGCAGTCGATCGGCCAAGGTTGCCAACCAGTCCAATGCGGCCAAGTTCACCTCTGTGCAATAGCCCTCGGGATAAGCACCCTGAGCAAAGTCAATGTTGAGGGTCTGGAAATAGGTGGCTAGCCGCTCCGTGGACAGGGGCCCCACGCGATCGCTCAGGTGTCCTTCGGAGGCGGTGACGTAACATTCTTGGAGCTGCCCCCCTTGCCAAATCACCCGATGAACGGGGAACGCATCCACCAATTCATTGGACAAAAAACAGCCGGTGATCGAGTTGGGGGCGATCGCCTCCCAGGTAACCCAAACGACCCGATCGCCCGCCGCTGGACAGGCCGCCAAGCGAGATCGCTGCACAGCCCTCAAGACCGGCGAAATTTCCACAATCCGATAGGTGGTGGCGGCCCAACAGTCTGGATGGGTCGTTTGCAAATGGGCGAGCAAATCCGCCGCCATCACCCCTTGGCCGGCTCCCATTTCCACCAGGTCAAAGGCAGACGGACAACCCAGCCTTGCCCAACATTCGGCCACCTGATCGGCCAACAGTTCCGCAAAATCGGGGCAGAGGTGGGGCGAGGTGACAAAATCGCCCTGGGGGCCAATGCCAACCCGATCGCCCGATCCCGCGTAGTAGCCCACCTGGGGGTCATACAACACCAGGGCCATGTAGTCGGCAAAGGTGATTTGTCCCCCGGCGGCAGCCAGGCGATCGTGCAAGGCCTGGGCCATGGCCGGGGCGATCGGGGGCGGATCTCCGGCCGCGGTTCCGGCTGGGCCTGGGGCCCCGTGGCGCGACCAACCTAGCAAATGGTTCGCTCCAAAGCGTTCAAACTGGGGATTCGCAGCACATCCCCATCCCGTTCAATCAAGCTCTTTTTTTCCAACTTGGTCAGCACCCGGGTCACGGTTTCGCGGGCCAGGCCACTAAGGCTGCTCAGTTCGCGATGGGGCAAGTTGGGGATCTCCACGCCCCGATCGCTGCTGCGACCCTGACCCTCCGCCAAAAACATCAAAATATCGGCCACCCGCGATACGCTGTCGGATTCCCGCAATCGCAACCGCCGGTTCACCTGGCGCAACCGCCGCCCCATCAGTTGGGCCAACTTGATGCCCGCCTGGGGTTCCGTTTCCACAAGGGTGATGAAGTCTTGGGCGGGAATGCTGCCAATGGTGGTGGGGGCCAAGGTAATGGCATCGGTCGATCGGGGCACTTCATCGAGGGCCGCCATTTCGCCAAAAATTTCACCGCGACCCAGAATATTCAGGGTCACTTCCTTGCCTTCCAGGTTGTAGGTGCGGATTTTGACCCAGCCTTCCAAGATGAAGTACACCGAACCGCCCCAGTCATTTTCCAGCAGAATGACTTGGTTCGATGGGTGGGTGCGGGTGACAACGTGGGCAGTGGCTAACTCAACGGCATCACGCGGCAGCGCCCGGAAAAACGGAGCCGATTCGATGAGCCGCTCAATGTCCGCATGGGTGTCACGGGAGGTGGGACGGTCTTCCATGGGGTGATCGCGAGAGTCATTCACAGAATACTCGATTGTGCCGAGTTTGGTGGCGACTGAATGCTACGGAATGCTACCGGTTTCTGGGTGGAATCCCAATTCCAGTGATTTGTTTGTATTAATTGTTACTTGGGTTGTGGCAGGGGCTGCGGAGGGCTGGCCGCAGCCAAGGTCTGAATCAAGATTTCAGCCAAGATCCAGCTATCAGGGTGAGTATTATTTACTACGACCTAATTCACGACTCCCTAGCCAAGGCAACATCTAGCCTCAAAGCGAGGATTACCCTTTCTTCAGATGAAATGCGCTAGGTCAAAATGCGTTAGGCCAAAACGCGGTTTTCAAACTCCACAATTTCTTCAATTCCCCGATCGCGCGCAATGAATTCCTGCACCAATTGGCGATAGTCCCGCAGGGTCAGCTCCACCCATTCTCGACTGGGGCTATCAGCAATTAAATGCACCAGGGGTTCACTGGCATCGGGCAGCACCAGAATCCAACTGTCCCGCGCGCGATCGTGGACTTTGATCCCATCAATCATTTCCAAGGTGCTGGGCGAGTGGGATTCAACCAAGTGGCGCATCAAGGCTCCCTTCACCGTCCAGGGACAGCGCACCGTGAAGTATTTGTGATAGATGCGGGGCAAACTGTCGGCTCGCAAATCCGCTAAGGTGCGCTCTTGAATTGCCAATAATTCAATGAGTTTGGCAACACAGAACATGGCATCAAAACCCGGGTGCAATTCTGGAAAAATGAAACCCATATCCCCACTGCCGCCCAGCACAACGTTGGGATAAGCACGACAGGTTTCCATCAGGGCGGTGGGATTACATTTGGTGCGAATGACGCGGCCATCGTGGCGGCGGGCAATTTGTTCGATCACGCCCGAAGCCCGCACGGGAACCGCCACGGACGATCGGGGATGGGCCGCCAAAACGGCCTCCACCATCAATGCCGTCAGCGCCTCCCCACGAATCAGGCCACCGGCCTCATCGGCCAAAATTAACTGTTCCCCATTGGCCAAAATTTGGGCCCCAAAGGTGGCGGAAATCGCTTCCACCACGCGGCCGAGTTGCACCAACAGGGCTTCTCGGCCATCGGCATCGGCCACCATTTGGGTCAAGCTGGCATTTAGCACCACCGCTTCGCAACCAAACTTACTCAGCAGTTGGGGCAAAATAGCACCGGATACGGAATAGGCATAGTCCACCACCACCTTGGCGTTGCTGTAGCGAATGGCCTCTAGGTTGAGGTGTTTTTCAAAGCAACTGCGGTAGATTTCAAGGGTTTGGCTGGGGTAAAAAACATCGCCAATTTCGTCAATTTGCACCCGGCGCAAATCTTCTTTGAAATAGGCTCCTTCGATTTTTTTCTCTTTGCCTTTGGAGAGGTTAATGCCCTTGTCGTCAAAAAATTCAATGGCGGCGCGATCGGGGCGATCGGGATCAATGCGCACATGCACACCGCCCACCACTCCCAAGGTGGGTACAACACTCCGAGCCACGGGAATCGGTGTGGCCTCCAGGTTTTGGACATTGACTCCCACGGACATCAGGCCGGAAATGAACGATCGCGTCACCATCCGCGAGATGCTGCGTTGGTCGCGCGAAACGGTCACCTGTGCGCCCGGTTGCAGGGTGGAACCATAGGCGGCTCCCAGTTTGACGGCAAATTCTGGCGTGATGTCAATGTTGGCTAAGCCAGCTACGCCGCGCTGACCAAACAGGTTGCGGTGGGCGGTTTGGCCCCAAATTAAATCCAAGTTGAGGATGGCTCCCGACTCGATGTGCTTGCTGGGCCAAACACGCACCAGGCTGTTGATTTGGGACTCTTCGCCCACCATGGACAGGGAGCCGATCGCCACGCCTTCAAACACCCGGGCCCGGCGATCGATTCGCACCCCTCGGGCGATCGTGCAGGCGTAGAGGTGGGCTTCTTCGCCAATGATTGCCCCGTTCCAAATGATGGGGCGCTTGAGATCCGCTTCGGTACCGATCGTGACGTTATCGCCAATGACCGTGCCGGATTCGATCGTGGCACGGGGTCCAATTCGGCAGTTGTGACCAATCAAAACGGGGGGCACAATTTTGGCGCGATCGTCGATCGCGGTATTTTCGCCCACCCACAAACCCGGCGAAATCATTTGATAGGCGAAATCCAGTTTGACCTTGCCGTGAAGGGCCGCATAGTGGGCTTCGCGATAGGTGTCCAAATGCCCCACATCGCACCAATAGCCCTCGGCAATATAGCCATAAATGGGTTCTCCTTCGGCCAGCAGCAGGGGAAATAAATCTGTGGAAAAGTCCGCTTCTTGATTACGTTCTAGATGACGCAAAACTTCCGGCTCTAGAATATAAATTCCCGTGTTAATTGTGTCTGAAAAAATTTCGCTGGCCGATGGTTTTTCCAAAAAACGAACGATTCGCTGATCCGCATCCACAATCACGGCCCCAAACTCAATGGGGTTGGGAACCCTTGTCAACACTAGGGTTGCTTTCGATTGCTTTTGGCGATGGAAGTCGATCGCTGCTTGTAAATTAAAATCCGTGATGCTGTCGCCGCTAATGACCAAAAATGTGCCGCTCAGCCACTCTTCCACGTTCTTCACTGAACCGGCCGTGCCAAGGGGTTGATCTTCCTCAACGGCATAGCTTAAACGCACACCAAAATCTGACCCATCTTGAAAATAGTCCCGAAAAATATCGGGTAAATAATGCAGGGTGGCGATAATTTCAAAAATGCCGTGGCGCTTGAGCAGGTTAATAATATGCTCAGCGATCGGGCGGTTCAAAATGGGAACCATTGGCTTGGGTAAGTCACAGGTCAATGGGCGCAGGCGCGTTCCAGAACCACCAGCCATTAACACTGCGCGCATAGCCACCTCCCGATCGGTGATTGCAAAATCCAGATCAATCGCGATTTATGCCGAAATAGGGGCCCGCAGCAAGAAGTTTTGGGCTTAATTGCACGAAGTGCGGCTACTGCCCGATCGGCTGAGACGTAAACCGGTTCAGTTTCATTATGGCCCGGTTCTTCGATCCCTGAGCCGCTCGATCGTGCTTCGCAATGGTGGGGTTAATCTTCGATCCAGATCGCTCTCGATCCAGATCACCCTTAACCCACTGAACCCCGATTTTCCCATTGCCCAACTGCCCATGGCCCGAGCAGCCACCATCAGCGGCCACAATCAACAGCACCCACCAGTTTTCTAAAAAGAATTCTTGAACCAGCCTCTTCGCCAAAAATACAGCACCAATCCACAGGCAGTGACAATCATCACCAACCAACAGACAAGATAGCCATAGCGCCAATTCAATTCTGGCATATTCCAAGACGAAGTTTCGGTGTTGAAATTCATGCCATAGATCCCCGCCAAAAAGGTGAGGGGAATAAAAATTGCCGAAACAATTGTTAACACCTTCATGATTTCATTCATGCGGTTGCTGACAGCAGACATGTATAAATTCATCAGGTTCACAGTCAATTCTTGATAGAGCGTGACCACATCCAAAATATCCGTGGCATGTTCATAACACTCTTGCAAATAAGCCCGCACGTCTGGGCTGATCAGGGGATGTTGTTCGCGCATCAACAGGGCGATCGCGTGGGTTTGGGGAGCCATCCACCGTCGTAGGGTCAACAAATCGCGCTCAATCATATAAATTTCGCGCATTAACTTGCGATCGGGTTCAAACAAAATGGCGCATTCCAATCGTTCAATTTCCTGGGCGTAATAATCCATGGCGGGATAGCACCCATCCACGATCGCGTCCAAAAGGGCACATAGCAAATAATCCGATCCCATCCGCCGAATAATTCCGCGATCGGTTCGGAGGCGTTCTCGCACGGGTTCTAAGGCATCGTGCTCCGATTCTTCTTGCACGGTCACAACATAATTGCTGCCCAACAAAAGGCTGACTTGTTCTGTGAAATAACCGCCACCTTTGCCCCTGGGTGACAACATATGCACCAACACCAAGATGCGATCGTCCTCAAATTCCACCTTGGGCCGTTGAGGCACATTGGCAATATCTTCCAAAGTGAGGGCATGGAGGCGAAACACTTGCCCCAACTGGCGCAACACCTCCTCGGAACCCAGCCCTTGCACATCCAACCAAGTGACCGATCCGGAATCGAGCAGGGGTTCACAGTCAGTGGGGGCAGCCAAAAGTTGTCGCTCCCAGTGGGTGCGACTGTAATCAATGGCGATTAGCTCTGACGGGGCGGCATCGGGGTCAATCCGCAATGTCCCCGGGGTACTGCCGGGTTCTTCGGCAAAAAAGTCTTCGGATCCGTCCTGGGTCCAGGGAAAAACGGCGGGCGGCACGATTTGCGCAGGAATGCCAAACAGCTTGGAGCGCCGCTGGCCACGCCAGAGTTTGAGGCGACGAGGAATGGCTTGGAAAGGCATGGGGATTTTGAGCAGGTTTGCACCCCCATGTTGCCAAAATCACCCCAATTGCCAAGGGGGGATTAATGGCAATCTTGGGGCAATCTTGGGTTGAAATCCTGGAGACAAGAGGCTAAATTTTCTTGCCTGCGATGGTTTGGACGAAATCATTAGCGATCGCCCTAAACAAGCGCCCTCGATCACCGTCCTCGATCGTCTGATGGGATCTCAAGTGGGCAGGGGAGCCGGTTGGCTGATCATGTCGGAGTTCAGGGGTTTGAGCCGGCCGCTGGCGACCAGGGCTTGGTAAAGCATGACGACAACTTCCGCCCGGGTTGCGGTGCGATCGGGATCGAGCCGTTGGGGATCGGGATAGTTCACCAACAACCGGCGACGCAGGGCGGTGGCCACCTTGGGTTGGGCCCAAGCGGGAATCGCCGCACGATCGCTCAAGCTATTGAGCACCGCCACGGCTTCATCGGCCCACCGTAACCCGCTCACCAAGGCCACAGCCACTTGCAGCCGCTTGAGGGGGCCATCTGGCTGAAATTGATCGGCTCCCATGCCCGAAAGAAACTCGGCCGCATAGGCCTGCTCAATGGCGCGATCGGCCCAGTGACCTCGGGGCACATCCCGAAACGCCTTGGCAGGTCGCCGGGCTAGGGGTTTGATGGCGGCAGTTACCAGCACGGCAAATTGGGCCCGCGTCATGGGGTCATTGGGGCGAAAAGTGCCGTCTTTGTAGCCGCTGATCCAACCCTCGATCGCGAAGGCTTCCACAAAATGCCGGGCCCAATGTCCCTCCAAATCGGCAAACAGGGGCAAGGTGCTGGGGTCGATCGGCTGCACAATATGCTCGGAATTCAGCGGCGGAACGGTTCCCCGCGCCGCCAGAGCCTGGTGAATCAGGGTAGCCAACTCTCCCCGAGTGAGGGGATCTTGGGCCCGAATCTGGCGTTTTTGGGGATAGTTCACCACCATGCGCCGCTCGGTGGCCGTGGCGATCACCCCCGTTGCATAGGGAGGAATGGTGGCCCGGTCTTGGTACAGCCCCAGCAGTTTCAGATCGCCCGCCGGTAACCCCAAACCATTCACCAGAGCGGTCATCGCATCGCCGCGCCGAATTTCCGCATTGGGCAAGAATCGATCGCCCTGATAGCCCGTTAAGAATCCCATCCGCCAGGCCTTTTGCACCGCCCCATGGGCCCAATGGTTGCTGGGCACATCCACGAACGATCGCTCCGCCCTCCGCAGGGGTAAATCAAATGCCCGACCCAATACCGCCGAAAACTCCGCCCGGCTGATGGTGTTGTTGGGGCGAAAAGAGCCGTCTTCATAGCCCCCCATGACTTTGCGATCGCGCAGGATCTGAATGAAGTCTTTCGCCCAGTGCTCGGACACATCATCGATCGGGTCGGGCCGCGGGATCGGCAACGGATTAGGAAACATGTCCTTTTCAAAGTCCGCAAACTTTTGGGAGAGGGCCTGCCCAATCCCGTAGATGGTTGGCAACTGACCCCGCGTTTTCAGAATTTGATTGACCTCCACGTTGGTCACATCGGCCAAGTTGCGCCCCCCTTGAATGGCGATCGCCGCCGCAATCCCCAAACCTTGGCCCACGCCCGCATTCAACTCCACAATCCGCCCGGCCGCCGGAGCAATGCCGAAATAACCAGAAGCCGGACTCACCACCGCCACATTGGGCACGGATTTAGAAATGGCGTGGCGAATGCCGTAGTTAAACACCGGCACTGGCTCCGCCAAAAATTGCAAACTCTTGTGATTTTTAGCCAGCGCTTTTTTGCCCAGGCCAGGAATGCCGCCCCGCACATCGAATTTGTAGCAGAACGTGCCTAGGGCCTCACGGGTGGGCAAACCGCCCGCCAGCATTTGGGCCCCAGAAAAGGGGTGAATAGGATCGACCATGCTGCCGGCATAGCGAATATACAGCTCATGGGCCGGGGTCACGGCGATTTGTTGCCCAAAGCTCTTGAGCCACCGACTCACATGCTCCACTTCCTGCTGCATCCGGGCGGTGGGCAGTCCAGCATTTTGGGCCAAGGCTTCCGCTTCGTTGGCGGTCACAAAACAAAGCAGTGCGTTCCAAGACATGCGCCCGCCCGGCAGCACGGCAATGTTCGGTGAGTCGAGAATGAATTTGGTTTGCTCCAAATTCCAGGCGGTTCCGCGATAGGCGTGATAGAGCACCGAGAGGACATGGCAGCGCACATCGATGTAGTCGGGGCCAACCACCATGGTCATCGGTCGGCCGGCGCTATCTTGCATTCGGGAGATGAACCACTGCACGCGCTTGGGATCGCCGCCGGCCGCGATCGAGAGATATTTTTGAGCTTCGGTATCCTTGGGATTACAGAATCGTTGGATCCAACCTGCCTCGGCCCGGCGCAGGAAGTCTACGGTGAGGCCCTGGGTCTCGAAAACCAGCGAAACGGGCAGGGCCGAATCGGGTAGCCCCAACGTGCCAAAGCCTCGGACGGTCAGGCCCCGGGCCCTTTGCAAGAGGCCCGCATTCACGGTGGAATCGATGAATTGCTTGGCTTGGAAGGTGTCGCCATCGTCGGTGGTGATGGACAGAAGCCGATCGCCCGTTTTTTGAACGCGGCTGATTTTCGCCTGGTCAACAATATCCACGCCCGCTTCCAACAGCATTTCCCGCAGGGCCCGATCGCCCTTGCGCCAATCGAGGCCCACTTCCACCACGCCCGATCGCTGCAAGAACTCCTGATATAGGCTGGCGGGATCGCCATAAAGACCCATGCCGTATTGTTCCCGGAGCTTAGGGGAGAGGTGGGTGCGGTCTAGGTAACACAGTTGTCCTCGGATTAGGTGGCCGCCCACGCCATAGCTGGTGTCGCCGGCCGTGAGCAGCAGGGTTTTGAGTGGTTGGCCGCCCGATCGGGCCCGATATTCCCGGGCCGCCGCCACCAGGGCCAGAACCCCTGGCACTTCATCACCGTAACCAATCAGGTCATAGTCCCGAGTCATGGCAGGATTCACCGACGTTGCTTTGCTGGATTGCTGGACTGGATTGCTGAACTGGATTGCTGGACTGGATTGCTGTTCCGCAGGGTGCTGCGGCGTGGTGGGGGGATCTGGGATGCTTGGTTGAGGGTGGGTTGCGGCCGATTGCCCTTGCTGATCACGCCTCAAATCACGTTGGGCGATCACGTTGGGCGATCGCGCACAACTCCCCATCCAGCCCCGATCGGCTCCCGATCGCTCCCCGATTCCCCCCGATCGGCCTAAGCCGAAAGAACGTAGGGAGAATTAATGGCCGTTAACGATCCATCCCGATCGCGCAGGGCCTGGTACAACATGGCCGCCACCTCCGCCCGCGTTGCAAACCGCTCGGGAGCAAAGGTGTTGGCACTGGGGTAACTGACCAACGCCTTGCGCTTCAAAACAGCCGCCACCTTGGGCCGGGCCCACTTGGCCACCGCTTCTTGATCGCTCAAGGCCGCCAAATCCGCCTCCGTGCCGTCTGGCCAATCCAAGCCACTGGCCAGGGCTACGGCAATTTGCACCTTTTGCAACGTGGCATCGGGGCTGAAGGTGGTTTCCGACGTGCCAGACATAAAGCCCGCCCGGTAGGCCTGCTGGATCGCCGCATTGCCCCAGAAGTTGGAATTCACGTCCGTAAAAGTTTTGCCCGGTCGCTCGGCCGGTGGATTAAAGACCTTGGCGATCGCGCTGGCAAACTGGGCGCGGGTCATGGTGGCATCGGGACGGAAGGATCCATCGGGGAAGCCCCCGATTAGTCCCCGATTCGCCAAGGCCTCGATGAACGGCTCTGCCCAGTGGTTGCGCGTGTCCGTAAAGGCCGGCAGCTTGGTATCGGGCTGTACGATGTAGGGCGATGTGAGGGCCGACGCTTGGTTCAGCAACACCCGTGCTTGATAAATCAAAGCGGCCACTTCGGCGCGGGTGATGTCTTCTAGGGGACGCAGGGCGTTCAGTTGGGGATAATTCACCACCAATCGATTGGCCGTGGCCGTCGCGATCGGGTTGGTGGCGTAGCTGGGGATTTGCGCGCGATCGGCAAAATTGCCCAACAGATTCAGCGATCCACCCGACAGGCCCAAACCATTGGTAATGGACAACAGGGCTTGGGTGCGAGTCAAGTTCTGGCCCGGGCGGAAGCTGTTGTCGGGGAAACCGGAAATGAAGCCCATTTGACTGGCCTTAGCAATCGCCCCGATCGCCCAAAAACCCGCTGGCACATCACTAAAACCAATGGGAGGTTTGACCAGCGGGCGATCGAACGCCTTCACCACCAGCGCCGCATATTCCGCCCGCGTCAACTTGTTATTGGGCCGGAAAGAGCCATCCTCAAACCCCTTCACCACCCCCTGGCTGATCAAAGCCCGAATGAAGGCCTCTGCCCAATGGCCCTTCAGATCATCGATCGGGGTGGGCACAGGAACCGGCGTAGGTACGGGAACCGGTGTGGGAGTTGGGGTCGGTGAGGGGCCCGGCGACGGAATCGGCACAGGCGTAGGCGAGGGCGACACCGAACCGGACGAGGACACGGATCCCAACACCGTGCCAATTTGGTTGCCAACGGCCACGATCGTGTTTGTGGTGGCGTTTTGGATGTCGTACTTACCGTTCGCCCGAAACACATTGTTGCCCGGTTGGCCAGTGCTGCCCAAGTCCGGCAGGGCCTGATTAATGACCGTCAGACCGTCATCTCGGTTGTTCTCGATCGTGTTGTTGCGCAAAATGGGGCGGGCCGTTTGGGAAGCCACCACGCCGCTACGGTTCCCCGTAATCACATTGCCGCTGATCGTGGGGCTGGCGTTGCCCCCCACCGCAATCCCAAATCCCGTATTTCGGAAGGTGTTGCCGCGAATTGTGCCGCTAGAGTTCCGGTCGATCGACAAGCCATTACCGGAGTTGGTTTCAAACAAGTTCCCTTCCACCAGGGGCACACTGGAACCGCTGACGAACACCCCTTCCCGGTTGGAGTTCACAAAGGTATTGTTGGCGATCGTGGGGCGAGCCGACTCTACCCAAGCCGCCGTTCCCCGAGTTTCCGGATTAGTCGCCGTCACCCCCCGCAGGTGGGCATCATCCGTCAATAGAAAAAGGACATTTTGACCCGCAAAGGTGGGGCTAACATAGCGACCACTGCCCCGCACCAAAATGCCGCTGCCCTTCGTTCCTTCGTTGCCCACCACGGTCACCCCCGAAGGAACCGTCAGCGGAAATTCTTCGCCGCTGGTGCTGCTGTAAGTTCCCGCAGCCAGTTGCACCCGATCGCCCGCTTGGGTTTTGCGCAGGGCCGCCGCAATGGTCTTCAGCGGCGCACCCTGGGATCCATCAGCGCTGTCATTACCGCTGGTCGGGTTCACATAAAACGTCTGTGGCATGGTTGATATCGATGCTGTATTAACAACGGATGAAGGTGCTGCGGCCCCGGGCGAGGCGATCGCCCTTAAACGCCCTTAAACGCAGGTGGCGCAAGTTTGGGCCCAATTTGGCCATGGTAACGTTGCGATCGCCCGGACGGGCAGGGGGGAGCCGGCCTCCAAATTGGTGGCCACCCGGTCTCGATCGGCCCCGCAGCAGGGGCCCAAAAAAACCGGCGCGATCGCACCGGCCGCCTACACAGGATCCATCAGGCTTTGGGTTAGCAACCTGCGCCTAGAAATTCTGCAAAATGCGCTGGAAAATATCCATTCCCGAAACCGCCTGCCAGCCAAACAGTCCCACAATTGCCACATTCAAACCAATGTGGGCATAGCGGGCCCAATCCTGACCCTTTTGCATCAACGGCGAAAGGGCCGCCGACACCGCAATCAGCCCCGTCATCCCCAAGCCCGCCAACAGGTGCGGCCCCACAAACAGCTTGTTGTTATTGATATAGGTCGCTGCCATCCCCCCGATCGTCCCCAACACCATCAGCGCCAAAATCAACGAACCGATTTGGTAGTGGCGATTGGCAAACTTCCCCTTAATCAACTCCTTGCGCACCTCCGCCTCCGCTGTCCGAGTCCGACGGGCCTGGACTCCCAAATACAGTGCATAAACCGTCAGACCCAGCAACACCCACATCAAAATCGGGTGAAGCAAATTCAAATAGGGCTTAATGTCTTCGGGAATCAGATTCACGGTGTTTCTCCTAGTCGTCGCAGTTGCGGGCAATGTTACTAAACTTAACGCAGGGTGAGGAGAAATTTTCGTCGGTTTCATTCCCCGGTTTGATTTCCCCACCCTGAGCTTGGACCAAAGTCGCTAGGAGGCGGCCCATGGCCTCAGCGACCCGCAGTTTTCCCTTAAATTGAGTCGATTCACCCCATTCAGGACAACTCATGGATACCCTGACCGCTATTCAGCAACGTCGCGCCGTCAAGCATTACGACCCCGATCATCAAATGTCTGAATCGGAAATTCAGACCCTAATGGAACATGTGTTGCTGTCGCCCACATCGTTCAATATTCAAAATTGGCGATTTGTGATTGTGGACGATCCTGAATTGCGCCAACAAATTCGGGCCGCCTCTTGGAATCAAGCCCAAGTGACCGATGCGTCCCTGTTGGTGTTGTTGTGTGGAAATTTGAACGCTTGGCAACAGCAACCGGAACGCTATTGGCAAAATGCCCCCGAAGCGGTTCGCCAACAACTGGTGCCGATGATTATTCAGTTCTATGAGGGAAGCGAGGCCCTGCAACGGGATGAAGCCATGCGTTCCTGTGGGATTGCGGCCCAAACCTTGATGTTGGCTGCCAAAGCCATGGGCTACGATACCTGTCCGATGATTGGTTTTGATCCCCAGGCGGTTGCTGACATTATTCAGCTACCGGCCGACCATCTAATTGGCATGATGATTACGGTAGGCAAGGCCGTGCAACCGGCGCGGGAACGGGGTGGCCAATTGCCCCTTTCAGAGGTGGTGATTCGCAACCAATTTCCCAGCGCTTAACTTTACCTAGTAGCGCGACAGGCTTAATACATTGGGTCAAAGTTGCGGAGCCAGTCGTGGTAACAAGGGGCTTCAGCCCCTTGTCTTCAATGAGTTGTGATGAGAATGAGTTGTGATGAGTTGGATTAGTTGGTATATTCCCACTCCAAATCGGGCATTTGATCAAAGGCCTTGCGCAAAGAAGCAGCCCATTCTTGCCCCACTTTGGCGAGGTAAGGATCGCCCGCCGGTAGCCGCAGCCGATGGCGAATTTCAAAAGAGTCTTTGCGATACATCACCATGTTGATCGGGGGGCCAACGGAAATATTGGACTTCATGGTGGAGTCTAGAGACAGCAACGCACACTTTGCTGCTGAGTTGAGGGGCGTGTTGAAGCTAACGGTGCGATCGAGGATGGGCTTTCCATACTTAGTTTCCCCAATTTGCAGGAATGGGGTTTCCACCGTGGCATGGATAAAATTGCCTTGGTTATAAATCAAAAATAGCTGGGGGCTTTCATCGCGAATTTGCCCCCCCAAGAGCAGGTTTCCCGAAAAATCCACATTGTCTTTGCGGAGCCACTCGGCATGTTCTTGGTGAATTTTTCGGAGGGTTTGACCCACATAATGGGCCAGGTCATACATGCTGGCGAGGGAGTGGAGCGTGATGCTGGCTTGATTTTTTAAATCCTGTTCAAGATGGCTAATAACAGATTGGGTGAGAGATAAATTCCCGGAGGTGCAAACAACAACGACTCGATCGCCCGGTAAGGAAAAGTCAAATAACTTCTTATAAGTGGAAACATTATCAACACCGGCATTGGTGCGCGAATCGGCGGCCATCACCAATCCTTCCTGGGTAACAATGCCAAGGCAATAGGTCATAACGGCTTAGGACTCATTGTTCGACTGCCTGAATCTACCAGATTTTGGGAAAAGTGAGGGGTTCCTCAGTTCCCGATCGCCCCAATCATCGGCCCAAAAAGCCAACCAAAAAGCCAAGACCAAGCAAAAAAAATCGGGAGCCAAGGCCCCCGACGGTGATCCAGTTTGAGGATGAGCAATCAATTGCAATCGATCGGGATCAGCAGTGTGATCCGTGGTCTGGTCGGTGGTCTGATCCGCGTTGCAATCAGGGGCAATTGTTGCCTAGAGAATTTCGAGAACTAGACAAATCGCTGAACAAATCCCTAGGGAGTTGATTCGCTGGTGCTCGATTCCTGCTGCCCAAAGGCCACTCGCAAGAACGGCGGAGCCAGGAAGGTGGTCAAGATCACCATGATGATGATCGACACTTCCAGGGGCTTGCTCAGCACACCGCTGGCGGAACCGATGCCCGCAAACACCAGACCCACTTCGCCCCGGGGAATCATGCCCACCCCGATCGCCAAGCGGTTAATGCCCGGTTGCCCAAACACGGCCCAGCCGGTCACCAACTTGCCCACGATCGCCACGGCCACCAAGAACACGGCAATCAGCAGGCCGGCCCGGTTTTCGGGAACTGCCGGATTCAGCACACTCAAATCGGCGCGGGCCCCAACCGTCACAAAGAAAATGGGCACCAGCAAATCCGCGATCGGCTTCACCAACTCATCCAGCTCATTGCGGGCATCGCTTTCATCCAACACCAACCCGGCTGCAAAGGCTCCCAAGATGGCTTCCAAATGAATTGCGTTGCCTAAAAATGCCATGAAGAAGGCAAAAATAAAGGCCGGAATTACGATGTTGCCGCGTGTTTTCAGCGCTTCGACGGTCTTCACAAAAAACTTGTTGAATACACCGCCCAGCAAAATGGAGCCAAACAGAAACACCGTGGAGCTAACAATCAAATAGATCACGTTGCCGGTGTCAATTTCGCCGGTCTTGGCCAGGCTGGCCACCACGGCCAACACCACAATCCCCAGCACATCATCAATCACCGCCGCGCCGACGATGATTTGTCCTTCCTTGGACTTGAGTTGGTTCAACTCCGACAGGACTTTGGAGGTAATCCCGATGCTGGTGGCGGTCAGGGCCGCGCCCGCAAAGATGGCGGGAATGGCGGGCACACCAAAAATGGTCATCAGCCCCGCAGTGCCCGCAACAAAGGGAACCGCGACTCCCACACAGGCCACAACGGTAGCCTGAATGCCCACTTCTTTGAGTTGCCGCAGGTCGGACTCCAGGCCGATTTCAAACAGCAACACAATCACGCCCAGTTCCGCCAACACGGAAATGACTTCGCTTTGGGAGCTAAAGATATCCGTGACGGCTTCGGGCGTGAGGGTGTTAATCAGGCTGAGGGCCTGCATCACGATCGAGTCATTGGCCGTCAAGCCCCCTTCTGGGAACACGATCAGGTGCAGTGCCGACACCCCAACGATCACCCCGGCAACTAATTCGCCCAAAACGGGGGGAAAGTCTAGCCGCTTGGCCAGTTCTGAGCCAAGTTTGCTGGACAAATAAATGATCACCAGAGATAAAAGCACGCCAGCCAAAACGATCGGGGCGTTTTCGGCTTCGGCGGTGGCCAGCAGGGGCGCAAACAGGGGAACAAAATTACTTGGAGCGATGCCATCCATCCGTGTGATGAAAGCCGCCAGGGTTTCCTGTAAGAACATGGATTTGGTTGCGAAGTTTAAGAACAATCACTCCAACTGGGAGCTAAGGGTGGGAAGGGAGTGGGCCTGCCCACGGATCGCTTTTTTAATCTACGACAAAGGAATCACTCGTGATCGTTGAAAAATTAGCTTGGGGTGAATATTTTTTCTGCAAGATTTTTAACGATCGATTGCCCCGGTTGATGAGAGCAAAGTAAGCATGATTTGGCTCCTAATGGCTATTCGTTTCTTAATTAGTGATTTTTATAGATTTGCTAAAGCAGCATTGATAGTTGGGAATAGCAATGCGCGATCGCAATTCTTGAGCTGATTGGGAAGCTGACTTAGAAAATTTAGGCCCCGATCGGCCCCTGGAGGAGTAGTTGAGTGCGCCGTGAGGAGGTTGATATTTTTTTGAATTTTTCCCATGAATAAGTCATGGATAAGTTTTGATAATCAATAGTTTTACTACGGAAATTTATATACAAAAATCCTGAGTAATACTGGTTATCTACCGTTTTTTCTGGGGATTCCAATCAAATTTTAGATGGTGTTGATGAGCTGGTTGATAGGTTGGTTTATGGGTTGGTTGATGGGTGAATTGCTCGTAGTCCTTCGCTTTTGGGGAATTAACCGTGGCCCAGATGGGCTTCAGCGATCGGCCTGAGCCAGGCGATCGAGCAGGGCAGCTAACAGGCTCGACACGGGAACGGCTCCTAGGCCATAGCAGGCGCGTTTTGTCCAAACAATGGTGGGCAAATGGCCGATGGGTGCATTGTCGCGGAAGGAAAGTTCGTCAGCGTAGCACCAGGATTCGCCTTTGCGCCAACCAACCCGATCGCAAAATTGCCCATAGTCGCCTTGGGCCGCTTGCCAGGCGGCCTGTTGGGCTGTCCAACCAAACCGACCACCGCTCCAATAGGTCCAAAGCTGGTTGATGGTGGCTAAGTCCGTGAGTGGCAGGTGCTGGAGATCGTCGGGGGTGAGGGAATCCTGGGTTGATTTGCCCAAGGCCGCTAGCAAATAGTCTCGGGTGGCGGTGTCGGCGGCTTGCCATTGTCCATTGCCGAGCAGGTCGTTGAGGGGCAGGTAATCGAACCCGATCTCTGAGGCTAGGGGGGTGGGTTCGGGGTCGATCGAGACAGCGGGCAAGGTGTTGAGCTGTTGCTCGATCGCCCCTAACCGATCGCCCAAGGCTTGCAAGTGCTGTTCTAGGGTTGCCTGTCGATCAAGTGACAGATCTAAGGATTGGGCGTGGCGATCGTGCCACTGCCACAGGTAATGCTGAAGCTGATCCAAGGAGGGCGATGAATCGGGTTTGGGCGATCGCCAAGCAGCACGCCCCCACCAGCCGATCGCTCCGCCCAGCCCCAGGCCGATCAGTAGGGCGATCGGATCCATCCGGTCAGCCCTAGGAGGGGTTTTTGGCCTGTCGCCAAACTTGCCAGCCCATGTAGCTCAAAACGGCGGTGGCCGCGAGGGCATAGCCAAGACCGCTGGGCATTCCGGAAAAAGCCAGAGCCAGGGTTCCCACCCACAGGGTCAGGGCATAAATAAACAAAACGGCCGCCCGATGGGACAGGCCGGCATCCAAAAGGCGGTGGTGTAAGTGTCGCTTGTCGGCAATCCAAGGCAGCTTACCGTTGCGCAGGCGATCGAGAATGACCGCCGACATATCCAGCAACGGAACCGCCAGAATCAGGTAAGGCAGCAACACAGAAGTTACGGCGGTCACCTTCACCAGGCCGATCGCCCCTACCCCCGCCAGCACAAAGCCCATAAAATAGGCTCCCCCGTCTCCCATAAAGATTTGGGCAGGGTTGAAGTTGTAGCGCAAAAATCCGAGGGCCGCACCCGCCAAGGCTGCGGCAATCAGGCCCACGGCCGGCTGGTTCATAAACAGAGCCACAAACATCATGACGGTGGCGGAAATGCCGGAAACGCCGGCCGCCAAACCATCCAGACCGTCAATCCAGTTGATGGCGTTCACCATGCCCACTAACCAGAGGACGGTGATGGGCAAGCTCAGCCAGCCCAATTGCACCAGGCCCAAGCCGGGAATTGTGAGGAAGTCGATGCTAACGCCCACATGCCAACAGACGGTGGCGACGGCGGTTTGGATGGCCAGGCGCGTGAAGGGAGAAAGACCATAGAGGTCATCCGCAAGCCCGATCGCAAAAAAGGCGATCCCACCCCCTAAAACACCAATAATTTCATTGATTTTGTGGGAACTGGCGGTTTCAAAGCCGCCCAGCCACCACACCAGACCGAGGGCTGCGATCGCGCCGCAAAAGATCGAAATTCCCCCCAGTCGAACCATGGGGCGATCGTGCATTTTACGCTCGTTGGGGAGATCAAAGCGCCCAGTTTTGAGGCCCGCAGCCCGGACGATCGGCGTTGTCCACATCACAATGGCCGCCGCCGCCAGAAACGCAATGAAATGAAACAAATACGGGAACATGGGGCTACCAACGTTTCAGAATGCAACGAGAACCCGCGTCAGGCAGAGTCTACTACATTTGGCCGAACACTGACCGAACCCGGGAAAAGCCAGCATCCAGCCAGAGACCGGTGCTCAGGGGCCCCGCTGTTAACCCTGTAAGGCTCGCAGCACTGGGTACAACACATCAGCGGGAACTTGATCAACCATTTCAACGGCTCCGATCCGAGTGGGCAAGATGAAGCGAACTTTGCCGTCTTTGACTTTTTTATCTAACAGCAAGGAGTCAGCGATCGCTTCCGGATCTAGGCTGGCCGGCACGCGATCGGGCAGGGCCGTTTTTTGAATCACCGCCAGTTGTCGGGCACAGTTGCCCCCATCCCACAGGCCCATCTTGGCCGCCAACTCGGCCGCCGCCACCATCCCGATCGCCACGGCTTCCCCGTGGTTCACCAAGCGGTAGTTGGTCAATGACTCGATCGCATGGCCGATCGTGTGGCCATAGTTGAGGATGGCCCGCAGGCCCCCTTCTTTTTCGTCTTGGGCCACCACATCGGCCTTGGCTTGGCAGGATCGCTGCAAAATTTCGCCCAACAGGGGTTGAATGGCGGCAAATCGATCGAGGCGTGGGGCCGCTTCCAGCCGATCGAACAGGTCTGGATCCCAGATAATGCCGTATTTAATCACCTCCGCCATGCCCGCCCGCAATTCCCGCACCGGCAGGGTGGCCAACACCTCGGGATCAATCAACACCAGCCTCGGTTGGTGAAACGCCCCAATCAGGTTTTTGCCTCGGGGATGGTTAATGCCGGTTTTGCCCCCGATCGCGGCATCCACCATGGCCAACAGCGAGGTGGGCACTTGAACAAAGGCGATGCCCCGTAACCAAGTGGCGGCCGCAAACCCGGTCATGTCGCCAATCACTCCGCCGCCCAGCGCCAACATGACGCTCGATCGCTCCAAACGGAAATCGAGCGCCGCATCGTAAATTTTTTGGAGAGAGCTGGGGGTTTTGTAGCGCTCACCAGCGGGCAAAATGCAGCTTTGGACTTGGTAACCCGCGGCCCGCAGAGACGCGATCACCCGATCACCATAGCGCTTGAAGATTTGCGGGTTTGAGACCAGCAAAACCTTGGGATTGGTTTGGGTCGATCGCTCGCGCATCCAATCGCCCACATGATCGAGCAAGCCCGCCCCGATCGCGATGTCGTAGGCATTTTGGGGTAAATTTACGCGAATCGTAGCGGCCATAACCCAGAGCGCAATTGCGCCAGCAACAGTGAACGAACGGCAAAAAACCAGAGCGGGCCGTATTTTAGCGCGGGATGGTTCAATGGTTAGGGACTAACCCATTTTTCAGAATCCATTGGGAGGCTTGGCCCATGTCTGGCGCAATTACTTATTTCATCTTCTTTGGCGGTATGTTGGGCGTGGCAGCGGGCATGATGTTCACCCTGCGGGCCATCAAGCTGATCTAGGTTTGATCTAGGTCAAGCTGATCTGGGTTCATTCAGGTTCATTCAATTGATGACAGCCCTGATTCTTCCACAGCAAGATTGTGGGCTGACAAGATGATGGGGGGCAAGGGGCTTAAGCCCCTTGTCTGCTTTTTGGGTTGACCTTTAGAGCTTTTTTGAGTTGATCCTTTAGGGATGGTGATCGGTTTGAACTTGTGCCTATGCAAAAGGCATCTCTTCTGGCCTTTATCGATGGGTATCGATTGGTGCAGTTTGATTGGTTCAGTCTTAATGGTGCAGTTTGATTGGTTCAGTCCTAGCAGTCTTAAGGGTGCAGTTCTAGAGAGCTGGGGCCGAAGCGGCGACGGAGCTGCTCAAGTTTGATCTCGATCGAACTGCTTTTCCAATGATTGCTCCATTCATCACCAAACAAACCACCGCCAACGACAGCAACACATAGGTCGGAGCCATCACCACGCCCACCGCAAACCAGGTTGCCACATGCAACACCATCAAGGTGGCGTAAAGACTACCGACCAAACCAATTACCAATCGATCGCGCAGAGGGCGATCGATCACCATCATTACCAACGCTTGAATTGTCGCCAACAAATTGGCCGGAACCAGAAAGGCACAAATTTGGACACAATAGCCCCGCGAAAATTCACTGGCAGGGCTGGTTTGCAAGGCAGAAAACCCAAACTGCCAACTTGCTTGGATCGATTGGGACAGGGCGTGATGATCGTGACCCAGAAGGGTGTGGAGCCAGTCAAGCATGGTGTTGTTGTAAATCGGGAATTAGAGTTGGGATTAGAGTGGGAATTGAACTTAAATTGAACGTGAGATTGAACTTAAATTGAACGTGAAGTTGAAGCTAAAAGGGAAATTGAAAGGCAATTCAAAAGGAAATTAGACCCAAAATCTATCAAAAACAGACCCGCCAGAACAGGTCTGTAAACCGATCTAAACATCCCACTTCAGCACTGTCGCATCAATTCCCTGCTCGCACTTACGCTTTGCATCGCGCTCAAACCAAGCAATCACCTGATCATGGGTTAACGCTTCGATCGCCACGCCCTCGTCCTCGGCAATGTAGCGCAGCAGTTTCAAAGACGAGAGGGTCAACCGCGTTAAAAACTTTTCGGGCTGAGACAACAGAGCCGCATCGACCTTTGCAGACTCTTCGGGGGTCAAAAACTCCAAACCCTGAGGATTCATAGGATTGTTCAGCGGCATAGGCATCGAGGCGGATGGTTTCCATCGCGATCGCTCGGCACAGTTCACCCAGATTGGGGAGACAGCACCCGAGAGGCAATGGGCGGGCTGGAATGGGTGGGATTAACAGGCGGAGTTGAACAGGCGTGCTGCAATCGGCAACCCCCCGCTAGTTAACCTTAGCCCGATTTCTGACCCGATCGCTTGCACCTTGATCGCGCCCTTCCTTATTGCGCCTCTTCTTGATCGCGCCCCTCTGGTTGCGGGGCCGGGTGGAGCGAGCCTAGTTGGCACGGGTCGCGGGGGTGGGGGTGGTTTCCGACTCTTGGATGGAGTAGCCACAGCGGTGCTCGCCGCCCACAATCCAGTGGGTGCGCTCCACCTTGCAGCCCTGGAGGGCGATCGCGAACATCTCCAACTCATGGGCACAAACGCCGGGATAGGACTCGGCCACGGTGGAAATGGCGCAGTTGTGTTCCACCAGCAAGTAGCGTGGGTGGCCGTCGGCTTCCGGCTCGATCGCTTCCCACTCGGCCATGTAGCCCTCGGCGCGGCGCAAGTCCACCAACCGAGCCACCCGATCGCGCAAATTTCCCGCGCCCAGATGTCGGCGGTAGTCCAAGGCCTTGCGCACCCACTGTTGCCGCAGCAGGGACTGCACTTGGTCATTCCCGATCGTTTCGGTCAGGGTGTGGAGCAAATCCACGGCAAATTCATCGTAGTTGTCGGGAAATTGCGATCGCCCCGCCGGACTCAACCGATAAAGGTGCTGGGGACGACCCGTGCCGCCCCTGGCTGCCTCGTGCAAAATCAGCCCCTCGCTTTCGAGATCCTTCAGGTGGCGACGGGTGGCCTGTGGACTGATGCCCAGCGCCTCCGCCAGCCGTTGGGCCGTGGCTTCTCCCTGCTGGAGGAGGTATTTCAAAATGTCATGCTTCGTGGACGCTTGCTGAAGAGCACTCATTCGCTCAGACCGTGGATCGTGGATTGGGCAGCATTCGGCAGCGGCAGCCAGTCGATCGACCGTGAATCGGCCCGTTCAAAACAACCGGTTAAGAAAACAGCCTATTGTTATATTCTGGCCTCGATCGCTCAGGCTTTGACAACTTTTGCGTTGCTAAAGTACGCTAAAGACGATTACGCAACAATCAAGTTGTTTTAGCAATCAAGGTCATTATACAAACCCCACCGTTAATTTCTAGAGACCCGCCGACATGGACAATGCAACGACCCACGCCAGCGAAAAGAGCCTTGATGCAGTTCGGAAGTTCGCTGAAAGCTACGCCAAACGTACCGGCACTTACTTTTGCGCTGATCCGGGCGTGACCGCTGTCGTGATCGAAGGTCTCGCCCGCCACAAGGACGAACTCGGCTCGCCCCTTTGCCCCTGTCGGCACTACGAAGACAAGGAAGCCGAAGTGGCCGCTGCCTATTGGAACTGTCCTTGTGTGCCCATGCGCGAGCGCTATGAATGTCACTGCATGTTGTTTCTAACCCCTGACAATGATTTCCGGGGCGAGCAGCAGGAAATCGGCCTCGACGAAATCCTAAACATGCGCTAGCGCTGCCAACTCCCGCGATTTTCCGCGCGGTGAGTGGTTACAATCCGTTCGATCGCCCCGGTAGCCAAAGGTGCGATCGTCCATTCCGCCGATGGCCCCCGCCCCCTCCGAGAAGAACGCCAGTCCCCACGAGCCATGAGCGCATCCGTCAGCACCCTCGTTAACCAACCCTATAAGTACGGCTTCGTCACCGACATCGAGTCAGATACCCTGCCTCGGGGTCTGAGTGAAGAGACAATCTACGCCATTTCGGCCAAGAAAAACGAGCCAGAGTTCATGCTGGAATTTCGGCTGCGGGCCTACCGCCAGTGGCTGAAGATGACGGAGCCGACCTGGCCTGATGTGAACTATCCCTCGATCAACTATCAAGACATCATTTACTACTCCGCTCCGAAGCAAACGCAAAAGAAGCAGAGCCTAGATGAAGTTGATCCGACCCTGCTCGAAACCTTCGAGAAATTGGGAATTCCCCTTTCGGAGCAAAAGCGGCTGGCTAATGTGGCGGTAGACGCCATCTTTGACAGCGTTTCCGTGGCCACCACTTTCCGCGAAAAGCTCGCAGAACATGGGGTAATTTTCTGCCCCATTTCTGAGGCCCTCAAGGAGCATCCGGAGCTGGTTAAAAAATATTTGGGCAGCGTTGTCCCGATCGCGGATAACTACTTTGCGGCCCTCAACTCCGCTGTGTTTAGCGATGGCTCCTTTGTCTATATTCCCAAGGGCGTTGAATGCCCCATGGAATTGTCCACCTACTTCCGCATCAACAACGGGGATTCCGGTCAGTTTGAGCGGACGTTGATTGTGGCTGAAGAAGGCAGCTCCGTCAGCTATTTGGAAGGTTGCACGGCTCCTATGTATGACAGCAACCAACTCCATGCGGCGGTGGTGGAATTGGTGGCCCTGGACAATGCCAGCATCAAATATTCCACGGTGCAAAACTGGTATGCCGGGGATGCGAACGGGAAGGGCGGAATTTATAATTTCGTGACCAAGCGCGGCCTCTGCAAAGGCAGGAATTCCAAAATTTCTTGGACACAGGTGGAAACGGGATCAGCCATCACTTGGAAATATCCCAGTTGTGTGCTAGTGGGTGATAACTCGATCGGGGAGTTCTATTCCGTTGCCCTCACCAATAACTGTCAACAGGCCGACACCGGTACGAAGATGGTGCATATCGGCAAAAACACCCGCAGCACGATCGTCTCCAAGGGCATTTCGGCGGGCAAGTCCAAAAACAGCTACCGCGGCCTGGTGAAAGTGGGGCCCAATGCCGATGGGGCGCGCAACTATTCCCAATGTGATTCGATGTTGATTGGCAGCAATGCCCAAGCCAACACCTATCCCTACATCCAGGTGCAGAACGAGTTAGCCAGGGTGGAGCACGAAGCCACCACGTCCAAGATTGGCGAAGACCAATTGTTCTATTTGGCGCAACGGGGCATTTCCGCCGAAGATGCCGTTTCAATGATGATTTCGGGCTTCTGTAAGGATGTGTTTAACCAGTTGCCCATGGAATTTGCGGTGGAAGCCGACAAACTCCTCAGCCTGAAGTTGGAAGGCTCGGTGGGCTAACGGCACTGGGTCGATCGGGATTGGAAACAAGGGGCTTAAGGTGTGTCGTCAAATCGCCTGAAACCCTGATAACCTCGTTCTCCCAACCGAGCAGTCGTAGGGGCGGGGTCTCCCCGTCCAGTTCCCGTGATCCTTGGGTGTTCCCAGGGGTGGACAAGGTTAGAGCGATCGCCCGGGTTAGGGTTGGGAGACCCAACCCCTACGGCGAGGGAAATGACGACAGGCTCTAAGTCCCTTGTTTGTTGAACCTGTTTGTTGAGCTTATTTGTTGAGCTTATTTGTTGAATTGGAAGCCTGTTTTTGAGGGTTGAAGGGCCACGATGATTGTTGATAATGCACCGACCGTCCTTTCGGTCAAAAACCTCACCGCCAATGTGAATGACACGCCGATTTTAAAGGGCTTGAACCTGGAAATTAAGGCCGGCGAAATTCACGCGATTATGGGTCGCAATGGCTCTGGAAAAAGTACATTTTCCAAAATTTTGGCAGGACATCCGGCCTACGAGGTGACCGGTGGCGAGGTAGTCTTTGAAGGACAAAACCTCTTGGAATTGGAAGCGGAAGAACGGGCCCGATCGGGGGTGTTCTTGGCCTTCCAATACCCGGTAGAAATTCCCGGGGTTTCCAACTTGGATTTTCTGCGTGCGTCCTACAATGCCCGCCGCAAACACCAGGGATTGGAGGAAGTGGATCCCTTTGATTTTGAGGATGTGGTGCGCGATCGCCTGCAAGTGGTGCAGATGGATGCGTCCTTCCTCGATCGCAGCGTGAATCAAGGCTTTTCAGGTGGTGAGAAAAAGCGCAACGAAATCCTGCAAATGGCGCTGCTCGAACCCACCTTGGCCGTGCTGGATGAAACGGATTCCGGCTTAGATATTGATGCCCTGCGAATTGTGGCTGAGGGGGTGAATCAACTGGCAAACGAAAAGAATGCGATGCTGGTGATCACCCACTACCAACGGTTGCTGGATTACATCGTGCCGGATTATGTCCATGTCATGTACGACGGCAAAATCGTGATGACGGGCGATAAGGAATTGGCGCTGGAATTGGAAGCCAAAGGCTACGACTGGGTGGACGAGTTGCAGCCGGTGGGGGTGTAACGATGGGCGTGGATTTGAGTGGTTTAACGGACTTGAACAAGGCAGATTTGGACGCACTGACGGCGAACTCAACGCCGGGCGATCGAGCACCGAGCAAGGCAGCCCAGCGATCGACCTATTACGCGGGCTTGCTGGCCACGGTGACGGCGGCCACTCCGGCAACTGATTGGGAATTGGTGCAGCGGCTGCGATCGCAGGCCCAGGCCGTGGCGCAGGAAATGGCGTTGCCTTCGACGCGAGATGAGGATTGGCGGTTTACGGATCTATCGCCCATGTTGGCGATCGCGTTGCGGGCCCCGGAGCTGACCACCCTTGAACCGGAGGCGATCGCGGCATTCGCCATTCCCGAAGCATCGGTGCGGGTGGTGGTGGTGAACGGTCGGTTTGTGCCGGAACTGTCGAATTTGGTCGGGTTGCCCGATGGTGTCACGATCGGCTCGCTGGCGGCCGTGACCGATCGGGAGCGCCTGGCGAGCCACCTGGGCCAACAAGGCAGTCAGGATGCCTTCTCGGTGCTGAATACGGCCGGTCTGAACGATGGTGTGGTGATTGAGCTGGAACGCCGCGTGCAGGTGGCCAAACCCATTCACCTGCTACATGTGGCCACGGCGGATCAACCGGCAATCAGTCAGCCCCGTTGCTTGGTGTTGGCCAAGGCCGGCGACAGCCATTGCACCCTGATTGAAGACTATGTGGCGATCGGGCAAGGCGGCTATTGCACCAACAGCGTGATGGAAGTGGTGCTGGGAAATTGCGCCACCCTGCACCATGTGCGACTGCAACGGGAAGGCGAACAGGCGATCCACATCGGCAAAACCGCCATTTCCCAAGACTGGAACAGTCACTACACCCTAACCACCATCAGCCAGGGTGCGTCGATCGCCCGTCACTCGATCGACATTGCCCAAACGGGCCCCGGCACTGAAACCATCCTGAACGGGTTGTCGGTGGCCACGGGTGAGCAGTTAACGGACACCCATAGCTCCCTGGTGTTGAGCCATCCCCACGGAACCGCCGATCAGTTGCACAAGTGCATTGCGGACGATCGGGGCCACACGGTCTTCAATGGACGGGTTTTTGTGGATCACGATGCGCAACAAACCAACGCCGCCCAGCTCAACCGCAATTTGTTGCTGTCGCCCAAGGCGCGGGTGGACACCAAGCCGCAACTGGAAATCATTGCGGATGATGTGAAGTGTTCTCACGGTTCCACGGTCAGCCAACTGGAGGAAACGGAGCTGTTTTACTGTCGTAGTCGTGGCTTGGATTTGGCCACGGCTCGATCGCTCCTGTTGGATGGGTTTGCGGGGGAAATTTTGGATCGCCTCCCGATCGCCTCATTGCGATCGACCTTGGCTCGCCAAATTGCCCAACGGATTAATCCAGGCAGCGCAAGCTAGAGCCTCATTAATCGCCATTCACCAATCGCCATTCACCAATCGCCACTGATATCGGTTGATCGCGAGCCAATCACCCTTGCTCCCGGTTGGTCATTAGGTCTACTTCATCCTCTTGTTCTGTTCCCTGTGCCATGACCCTCACCTTGCCCCGCTCGATCGCCCAACAGGTGCGCCCCGATTTCCCGATCCTGGATCAACGGGTGCATGATCAGCCGCTGGTGTATTTGGACAATGCGGCGACTTCCCAAAAGCCCCGACAGGTGATTGATGCCTTGCGGCACTATTACGAGTGGGACAACGCCAATGTGCATCGCGGGGTTCACACCCTAAGTATGCGGGCCACGGATGCCTATGAAGCGGCGCGGGAAAAGGTGGCTAAGTTTGTGAATGCCCGATCGTTTCAGGAAATTGTGTTCACACGCAATGCCAGCGAAGCGATCAACGTGGTGGCCTACAGTTGGGGCATGAGCCAACTGCAAGCGGGCGATGAAATTATCCTGTCCGTGGCAGAGCACCACAGCAACTTAGTGCCCTGGCAATTGGTGGCCCAACGCACGGGGGCAGTGCTGAAATTCGTGGGCTTGGATGCCACGGAATCTTTGGATTTGGAGCAGTTGCGATCGCTGATTTCCGATCGCACCAAACTGGTCTCCCTGGTGCATGTGTCCAACACCTTGGGCTGTGTTTTGCCCGTGGCCGAGGTGGTGGCCGCCGCTCGATCGGTGGGAGCCAAAGTCTTGCTGGATGCTTGCCAAAGTGCGCCCCACTTGGCCCTGGATGTGCAAGCGCTGGATTGTGATTGGCTGGTGGCTTCTGGCCACAAAATGTGCGCCCCAACGGGTATTGGCTTCCTTTACGGCAAGCTGGAATTGCTGCGATCGATGCCGCCCTTTTTGGGAGGTGGGGAAATGATTGCCGAGGTGGATTTGGAGCGATCGACCTATGCGGACTTGCCCCATAAACTGGAAGCAGGCACACCGGCCATTGGCGAAGCGATCGCCCTGGGCGCGGCGATCGATTACCTAAGCGCGATCGGGATGGATGCCATTCATCACTACGAAGCGGAATTAACCCGCCACCTGTTCGATCGCCTTGGGGCCATTCCCGAAGTGCGCATTTATGGCCCCCGTCCCCAGGCGGATGGTTCCGGCCGGGCGGCTCTGGCGGCCTTCACCGTGGATGGGATTCACGCCCACGATCTCTCCTCATTTTTGGATCAAGAGGGAATCGCCATTCGATCGGGTCACCACTGCACCCAACCCCTGCACAAGTCCCTGAACATTGCTTCCACCGCCCGCGCCAGCCTGTATTTTTACAACACGATCGAAGAAATTGATCGGTTTGCCCAAGCCCTGCACGCCACGATCAACTTCTTCCAGTCCGTCACCTAAACTGGCAACCGCTTCAGCCCATCGGTCACACTAGGGAAGCCGCTCCCCAGTCGATTGATCGCTGTCGATTTTGCTCCGAATGCTGCCAGATCTCACGCCGCTTCGTTCTCGACTCTCAACCCTTGCGCGCCGAATTCGCCGATGGGTGCTGCTGTTGCTGGTGACCATCGGGGCGATCGGCCTGGTCAACGCCCCCCTGTGGGCCCGTAGTCCTCTGCTCCTGCGCTGGACAGAACTCGGGGCCGATCGGTTCTCGGGCATCAGTGGCCTGGCCTGGCAGGGATCCGATGGCGATCAAGAGTTCTTTTTGGCGGTTCACGACACCAAGGGCGATCGGGCCCGCACGGCGCTTTATCGGCTCAGTCAGGTGCAATGGGGCGATCGACCGCCCCGGGGCCGATCGTCCCTCGCTTGGCCCCCCGATGCCGAACTGCCGATCGACCTCGAAGCCATCAGCGCCATTCCCGGAACCGGGGACTATCTGGCCGTGACCAGTCGCGGACGAGCCTATCGGTTGTCGGCGTTGGAGCATGGTTCCTCGATCGCCGAGGTTTTCCTGAATCCAGACCCCCGATCGCTGGCCGGTGAACTGACCGTTCGGGCGGTTTTTAACTTGCCCCCCACCCCGGAACCCGATCGCGACATTGAAACTCTGCGGATTGTGCGCTGGGGCGATCGCCTGGCGATCCTGTTTGCCGATCGCGGTGGCCAGGGCCGCCCCGCCACCCTCCACTGGGGGTGGTTTGACCCGGCCAGCAACGCGATCGCGCTACAAGGCATCGCCCCCGTGACCGGCCCCTTGGATTTGGCCACCCAGCGATCGCTCTCGGATTTGGTGTATTTGGCCGATGGTCGCCTGTTGGGTCTGGCCACCATTGATGGCGGAGATCGGGGCCCTTTTCAGTCGGCCCTATATTGGGTGGGGTCGCTGACTTGGGTTGAGGGTCAATGGGTTTGGCAGCCGGTCGATCGCCCGCAAAATCTGATCCAAGCGGGCAACCACAAAATCGAAGCGATCGCCCTGGCTCCGGAGCCGAACGCTACGCGCCTGTTGTTGGCCACCGATGACGAGGATTTAGGCATGGCGATCGCGTTCATTTCCCTGCAATCTTTAGGATCCCCGTAGTTCTCAGCCCTGGCTCCGGCGGCCACAGCATGGTTCCTAAAGTAGAATTTTGCTCGCTGAACCCGTCCCATGGTGCAACCAGATGTGCCCCCTTGTCATCACTGCGAATTGGGCGATCGGGCGGCTGGCGGGGCCGAAAGCTCTTGAACTACGCGGCCAGAACTGGTGAATGAAACGCCCTGCTGAAAACTGGTGCTGAGCATAATCGCTTCCACGATCGGGGCCGTAACCTGTTTTTGCTCCGCGACCCACTCCACCACAAAACTGGCGCTGGAACCACCGCTGCGATCGGTTTGGGGAATGAAAAATTCTGTGCTTGCTAAGGGTGGCAACTTCAAGGCACTGCTGGCATATTGCTTGATCAGCTTGCCTTGGGAGTCGTAATACCGCACCGATCGCACCACAATCGACTCCGTGAGGCTGGTGTTGCGAATACTGAGGGTGATACTCAGCAGGAATTCATCCTGCCGATCGCCGTAATACACATGGGAGTAGGCTGGCACCAAGATGACCTGACCGGTGCTGACGGCCAGGCGATCGGGCGCGATCGCAATGCCACCGCCGGATTGGGTGATGCGCGTCAAGGGTTGCACCGGGGGCGAACCGGCCGGCACGGACGACGAATACAGAGAAGGCGATGGGGGCGCTTGGCAACCCACCAACAGGCCCGCCACCGCGCCCATCAGTCCGGTTGGCCGGATGCGGCTGGCGGCTTGCCCGAGCCATGGGTTCCCGATGATTTTCCCGATCGACAGCATGAGGGTATGGGGGGTTGGAGAATAACCTAGAGAACAGCCCTTAAGGCATGGCCTGCAATTTCTCTAGCTCACGGCGGGCTGCGTCATAACAATCCAATTGCCCCCGATCGAGACAGAGCTTGGCCGCCTGCCGAAAATCCGCCGCCGCCGGGGCCCGGTTCCCCAAGCCCACCTGCACCAATCCCCGCTGTTGATAGGCCATGGCATAGCGATCGTCCAGGGCGATCGCCTGGTTCAGATCGCTGAGTGTGCCTTGGGGTTCCCCCAGGGCCTGGCGAGTGAGGGCGCGGTAGTAGTAGCTTTCCGGATCTTTGCTGTCTAAACGAATGGCCACCGTCAAATCGGCCAGGGCTGAGGGCAGATTGCCGCTGGCAAAGTGAGTACGTCCCCGTACCTGATAGGCCCTGGCGTTGTTGGGATCGAGCCGAATGGCTTGGGAACTGTCGGTGATCGCCCCTTCGGAGTCGCCCGCCAGCATTTTGGCCAAGGCCCGACCACGGTAAGCCGCCGACCAACTGGACTGCTGAGACAGTACTTTGTCAAAGTCCGCGATCGCCCCTTTCGCATCGCTCAGTTGCAACCGCACAAACCCCCGACCCAAGTGGGCCGCACTCAACTTGCCATTGTCTTGAATGGCTCGATCGTAGCTGGCCAAAGCACTTTGCAAATCGCCCAGGCGATCTTGCGTGGCCGCCAGATAGGTACGGGCGATCGCGTCACTGGCTTCGAGCTGCAAGGCTTGGTTTAAGTCGGCCAACGCCGCATTCCAGTTGCCGCTGTTGTAGTAGGCCACACCACGCAAAAAATAGGCGGAACTGCTGGCGGACCAAACCAGCGCTTGGGTTGCATCGTGGATGGCCTTGCTGTAGTCCCAGGTGCGATCGGGAGCTGGGGTTTTTCCCTCCAACATCCGCGCAATCCCCACCAAATCCGAGGGGGACGCATTTTGGTTCATCACCAATCCCGTGGGCACTTGAGACCAGCGCGACAAAATCATCTGGGCAATGGCCAACTGGGGCAACCCCGACTGCCACAGGGTTGCCAGCCCCACCACCGTGCCCAACAACCCCAACCCCCAAGGCCACCAACGTCGCCACCATTCAGCCCAAGGAATGGAGTTGCCTAGTTCTTCCTCGGCGGCGGTGGTGATGGACTCGCCAACATTCCCGCCCATCAACGGCAACAGATCCATCAACACTTCCTCGGCGCTGGCGTAGCGCTGTTGATAGGAAGGATGCACCATCTTATCGAGGACGGTTCCAAACGCCGTGCTGACAGAAATGCTGGCCCGCCAATTCAAACGGCCGCTCACCGGCTCCTGGGATCCTCGCAGGGCCTGCAATTCCTCCGAAGAAAAGCCCCCTAAGGCCTGAATCGCGATCGCCCCGACAGCGTAGATATCGCTGTTGAACTGGGGATTGCCATAAAACTGCTCGATCGGCATGTAGGCCGGAGTACCCGCCGCGATCGTGCGGGCGGCGGCCGATTCCCCATCGGTTTGCAAAATTTCCTTCACGGAACCAAAGTCAATCAACACCAACCGGCCGTCAGCGCTGCGGCGGATTAAGTTGGCGGGTTTGATGTCCCGGTGAATCACCCGGTTGCCATGGACAAAGGACAAAATTTCCAGAATTTCCGCCACCATGGAAATCACCCGTTGTTCCGGGAGCGGTTCCCCCACCACCAATTCCCGCGAGAGGGGGTGGCCCGGTGCAAATTCCTTGACGAGATAAAATTGCTCGTTTTCTTCAAAAAAAGCCAACAGGCGGGGAATTTGGGGATGGGTTCCCAACCGTTGCAACATTTCCGCCTCCCGCTGAAAGAGACGGTGGGCGTTTTTGGCGGCGGTGGGGTTGGGACGCAACAGGCGCAGTTGCTTCACCACACATTGGGGATAGCCCGGCCGGCGAAGATCCGCAGCCAGGTAGGTTTTGCCAAAGGCTCCGGAGCCAAGCACTTGCAAGATGCGATAGCGCTTATCCAGCAGTTGGCCGATGGTAATAGGATCCTTGCCTAGGGATGATTTGGGAGGTCGATCGCCCGGAGGTGGAGGAGAAGGTGGGGTGTTGGGGGCCAAGTTCAGTTAGGGATGGGGCAAAAACAACGGGTTAAATGATCCAGAAACGAGGTCTGGGGAATTAGAGGGTGAGACAGACCCCAGCAGGTGAATGGATGGCCGCGCCTAGTCGCGCGATAGGTCTAATTCGTTGGGCGCAGATTGCGGAGTTAGTCGCAATCCCGGGGGGCTGAAGCCCTTTGCTGCCTAACGATCGGGTAACGGGAACAGTCATTTAACTTAATTAACTCAATCTATGGCTTGACCGATGGCTTGACCTATAGCTTGGCCGGTGAAAGCAAGCCGGCCGCGTGACTAGGAGGGCGGAGGGCTGGCGGCGGGGCTGGGTTCGGGTGGTGGGGCTTCGGGTTCTTCCTCATCGGACAATTTGAGATCGGTGGGCAGTTTGCCCGCTTGGATCTGTTGGATTTGGTACTGGGCATCACGGTAACAACCCAAACGGCCTTCGTCGATGCACAGCTTGGCCGATTGTTGGAAGTCGGTGAGTGCGCCGGTTTGGTCGCCCTGCTTGAGCCGAGCCACGCCCCGATCGTAATAAACCAGGGCATGTTCTGGCCGCAGTTCGATCGCCTTGTTGAAGTCTTCGATCGTGCCTTCCACTTCGCCCAAATCCCAACGGGTTAGCCCCCGATTGTAGTAGGGGTCTGGGTCATCTGGTTGTAGTTGGATCGCAATGTTGAAGTCCTGAAGGGCGGCCTGGAGGTTGCCGGCCCGCCGATGGGCTAGGCCGCGGTTTTGGTAGGCCAGGGCATAGCTGGGGTTCAGTTGAATTGCTTTGGTGGCATCGTCGATCGCCCCCTGTTGGTCATCCAGGTTTGATCGCGATAGGCCCCGATTCAGATAGGCGGGGGCCAGGAGGCGGGCCGGCACTCCCTTGGCCGCAATCACACGGTTGTAGTCCTCGATCGCCCCTTTGTCGTCGCCAATGTCGCCCCGAACGTTGCCCCGGTTCAGATAAGCCTGCACCAAGTTGGGGTCGTAGGTCAGGGCCCGATCGTAGTCCTCGATCGCAGCGCGGGCATCGCTGAGACGGTAGCGGGCGTTGGCCCGTTGGAAATAGCTGGGGGCATGTTTGGGCCGCAGGCGAATGGCCCGATCTAAATCCGCGATCGCCTTTTGATATTCCCCAATTTCCTCATAGGCGGCTCCCCGTCGGTAGAGCGCTTCCGCATTGTTGGCATCCACCTGGAGGGCTTGGCTGTAGTTGGCGATCGCCTCTTCCAAGTTTTCGGCCTTCAGTTGGTCACTGCCGCGATCGACCCAATAGCGCGATCGCAGGGGCCCCGCCAACAACAAGGCCCCAAACCCCAAACCCACCACCGCGATCGCCACCCCCAACCACAACCGGCGATCGGGCCAACGGCGTTTGGCCGCCTCCTGGGCCTCGCTGTGGGCGGGGGAGTTTTGGCTGCTGCTGGCCAGCCGGGCCCGCAGGCCGCTCATGCCCGCGCCGCTGAGATTCACCCCGCTGCCCATGGACAGGCCATAGAGTTCCTGCAAATCCCGCAGGGCATCGGCGGCCGACTGATAGCGGCGATCGAAGTAGGGAGAAATCAGCCGCTCAATCAGAGAAATCAGTCCGGGGTTAATTTGCCCGTGGTTGGGCCAATCCAAATGGGGCGGGCGATCGCCATTGTTGTCTTTGGGTTTGGGCAGGGCATTGGGCGATAACCCGGTCAGGGCTTGGACGCAAATCATCCCCACCGCGTAGAGATCGCTGTTGTAGAGCGGGTTTCCCTGCAACTGTTCCGGCGACATGTAAACCACCGAATCCGGCGAAGGGGGCGGCGTGATCGCATCAGCCCGGGCTGAGGGATTGGCAATTTCTTGAATCAAGCCAAATTCGATCGGGACAATTCGCCCATCGATCGTGCGGCGAATCAGGGTTTCGGGCCGCAAGTTACGGTGAATGACCCCGTTTTTGTGGACAAAATCCAGCACTTCCAGCGTATCTTGCAGGAAACGCACCACATACTCTTCCGGTTGGGGCTGATTGGCCTTCAGCTCCTCGGCGATGGTTTGCCCCTGGATCAGTTCCTCAATGAAAAAAAGTTGTCCCTCCTGCTCAAAGCAGGCCAAAAGCTGCGGGATTCGATCGTGAGTGCCCAGCTTTTCGAGGGTTTCTGCTTTTTTCTTAAACAGCAACTGCACCACTTGCAGCGCTTTGGAATTTTTACTGGGGAATTGGAATTGCCGCACGATGCAGTGGGGCAAGCCCGGTCGGCGCAAGTCCGCAGCCAGGTAAGTTTGCCCGAACGCTCCGGACGACAGGATTTCTACGATCCGATAGCGTCGGTCGAGAAGTTGACCGACTGAGAGCGTCACCATAGGGCCAGGCTGCGTTTACTGTGTCAGCGTTCAAAGCAGTGGGTTTGTAGGGAGCGAGCGGCATCCGGGGGCAAAATTGGGCGATCGCGCGGGATGGTCGCACGCTTCAAGTTTAAACCACCCACCCGAGGGCTACGACGGCTAACACCATAACTCTTTGGGGATCCTTCGGAGGAATGGGTATGTTTTTTAACGATCCATGGGGGGATTCGCTGCAAAGGAGCGTTTGAATCAGCCATTTTTAGACCATTCTTTTTTAGACCATGCTTAGGGCATTCATTTAAGTTGACTAGATCGATCGTTTCCAATCCCCTTTCAACCTGCTTTCGATTCTGGCAATTGCGGGGATCAGCCCAGGAGGAGATTGGATCCCGATCGGGATTCGGGGTTGATTAACAGGTAGCATTTTGGCTCTATCCACAAAGCAGGTGTAAACCATGTCCCGAACCGGCAAAGGGCGATCGCACTATTGGCAACTGTGGCCCTTCGTGCGCGCGGAGGCCAAGACGATCGCCCTGGCGTTGGCCTGCACGGTGGGGTTCACGGCTTTTTGGCCGGTGTTGGCCTGGTTGCCGGGGCAGTTGGCCGAGCCGATCGGCACGGGTCAGCCAGACAAAATTTTGCAATTGGCGGGCTTAGCAGCCCTGATTTTTCTGGTGCGCGGCGCGTTTCAGTATGGCCAAGATACCTTGATGGCCAAGGCGGCTTTGCGGGTGGCCATGACCCTACGGGTGCGGCTGTATGGACATTTACAAACCCTGAGCCTGGACTATTTTGAGCGATCGCAAACGGGTGACCTGGCCTATCGACTCACGGGCGATGTCGATCGGGTGGGAGATGCGGTGGGCAAAGTGTTTCACCAGTTTGTGCCCTGTGTGCTGCAACTGGTGGTGGTGTTGGGATACATGATCTATCTCAACTGGCAGTTAACCTTGGCTACCTTTGCGATCGCGCCCTTGATTGCGGTTTTGATCGCTTGGTTTGGGGATCGCCTGTTGAGCTTTGCTCGCCGCAGCCAGGATCGAATTGCGGGATTGGCGGCCACGATCGCGGAAATTTTGGCGGGAATTCGGTTGGTGCAAGCCTTTGGGGCCGAACGCACGGAACTCGATCGCTTCCGGCAAGAGGCTGAAGCGGCCCGACACGCCAAACTGCAAGCGGCCCAAGCGAAGGCGGCTCAGTTTGTGATTGTGGGCTTTTTGGAAGCCATGAGCGTGTTGGTGTTGTTTTGGTTGGGAAGCTGGCAAATTGGCCAAGGCAACTTAACCGGCGCGGGGTTCATTAGCTACGTGACCGCTGTGGCCCTGTTGATTGACCCCATTTCAATCACCACCAGCAATTACAACGAATTCAAGGAAAGTGAAGCCTCGGTTGATCGGCTGTTTGAGCTGCTGGCCGTGCCGCCGACGGTGCGCGATCGCCCCGGGGCGCAACCCCTGCCCACCATCACCGGCCGGGTGGAATTCCGCGCGATCGAGTTTGCCTACCCGAGCGCGGCGGAACCGGTGCTGCAAGGGTTGGATCTGACCGTGCGGCCCGGTGAGGCGATCGCCCTGGTGGGGGCTTCCGGCGCGGGCAAAAGCACGATCGTCAATCTGTTGCTGCGGTTTTATGATCCCCAAGGGGGCCAGGTGTGCATTGATGGCATCGATTTACGAGAGGTGACCCTCAACAGCCTGCGCCAACAGATTGCGATCGTGCCCCAAGAAACGATCCTCTTTTCCGGTTCGATCGCCCACAACATCGCCCTGGGAAACCCCAAAGCCAGCCGCAGCGCCATCGAACAAGCCGCCCAAATTGCCAACGCCCACGACTTCATCAGCCAACTCTCCGAGGGCTACAACACCTGGGTGGGCGAACGGGGAGCCAACTTGTCCGGCGGCCAGCGCCAGCGCATTGCGATCGCCCGGGCCGTGTTGCGAGATCCCAAAGTTCTGATTTTGGACGAGGCCACCAGCGCCCTCGATTCGGAATCCGAAAGCCTGGTGCAAGAAGCGCTCGATCGACTGCGGCGCGATCGCACCACCCTGACCATTGCGCACCGCCTGGCCACCGTGCGTGGAGCCGATCGAATTTTGGTGGTTGAAAAAGGGCAAATTGTCGAATCGGGCAGCCATGATCAGCTACTGGCCCAAAACGGTCGTTATGCCGCCTACTATGCTCGCCAGTTTCGTGAATAAAGAGTTGCAGTTTTTGGGAAAGGGTTCTTGTGAAGAATTTGGTTTGAAAAATCTTTCCTGAACGATGCTTCCTGAATACTGAATTTGGCCACTTTCCCAACCCAATCCCGATCGGGAACGTCTTCATGGCTGCTTTACAAGTTGCTTGGTCGCAAATTACACAAGCTCCCCTTTTCAGGTTGGGAACCACCCCGATCACGATCGGGTGGATGATTCAAGTGGCGTTGCTGCTGATGCTGGTGAGTCTATTCACCAAAGGCCTGCGCCAATTGTTAAAAAACATCATCCTAAAACGCTTGGGCATGAGCGAAGGAACCCGTGGAGCGGTCGCTATTTTGTTTAGCTGGAGCATGGGCGCTCTGGGTTATGTGCTGGTGCTCCAAGCCATGGGATTACAATTGGAGTCCTTTGCTTTGGTGGTCAGCGGTCTAGGTGTTGGCATTGGCTTAGGGCTGAAGGAACTAACCAAAAATTGGGCCAGTGGTTTGACCCTGCTGGGGGAGCAAAAACTCAAGGTTGGAGACCTGATTGAATTTAATAATAAGCTGGGCTATATCCAAGATATTTCGATTCGTTCAACTGTAATTCGCACGTTTCGTGGGTCGGAATTAATTGTGCCCAACAGCGAATTAACAAATCGAATGGTTGAAAATTGGAGTTATCAAGATTGCCAAAGCCGGATTGAAATTCCCTTGAAAGTGGTTCCGACTAGCGATCTTTCAGTCGTGACAGAAATTTTGCTGGCGGCGGCTTTTACTCACTCACATATTTTGCGATCGCCCCCACCCAAGGTGATGTTTCAAGGCTTTCAAGAAGGCAGCATCAGTTTGGAACTTTGGGCCTGGGTCGATCGTGTTGATCAACGTGCTGGCATTCGCAGTGCTCTCCACTTTGCGATCGCCCATGGTTTGCGGCAACATCAGATCCAGCTTGCACCAACCCTTCCTCATTGGGTTGCGGCCGAGTCGGAACCCTCAGCGGCCGAGGCCGGGGCGATCGCTCCGGCAACTATTCCCAACGAACCCCTCAAAGACCTGCTGCGATCGATCGACTACTTCCAAAGTTTCACCCCCCTGGAAATTGAATTTTTGATCCAATTAGGCTACCGGCGGCAATTAACAACGGCCGAAATTCTTTATCAGCAAGGGGATGGGGCCCATGAATTTTGCATTGTTTTGAGAGGGGCGATCGAAGCCATTTTTGAAAATCAACGCATTAGCCGCCGGTTGTTTTCCTTCACAGAGGGTGAATTTTTTGGTGAATTGCCGCTGATGTTGAATGTGCCTTACCCCACCACCATGCGAGCGGCGGAACCGACCGAACTTTTTTTGATTCACCGTGATGGGTTTCAACTACTTCTGAATAACCATCCCCATTTGTTGGAGGTGATTTCGCAGGCCATGGGCGATCGTCAAGATGTGTTGGAAAGCTATCGCCACCATTTAGAAACAGTGGGTCTCTTGGAAGATTCGGAACCGAAAAGCCTAATGGCTAGATTTCAAAACCAACTTCGCCAATGGGTTAGTCATTGGTCTGCTTAATTGCTTCCTAGAGTTTGATCCAGAATATTTTTAAATTTTTGACCGAAATCTTTCACTAAATTCCTGTCTTGATGTCAACAAAAGCATCTTAAATTGTTTTTCACGCTCATGTGATCAGTGAGTGATGTCTCTTGGGCTAAATTATGGTCAAAGAGTTCGTAGGGGCCATTGCTCAAATCCAAATACTTAAACGCAATTTAATCTGCCAGTAGAGTCCCAAGTCCTAATGAATTTGCTAGATTGAAAGTCACGACTATTAACTCTGCCATTCATTGGGAATCGTTCTGTGAGTTCATCTCCTCAGCTTCTAAGTCCTTTCACGTTTGGTGACTTAACCCTCAAAAATCGCGTGGTTTTGGCTCCCCTAACCCGCGCCCGTGCAGGGGTGGAGCGCCTGCCCAATGCCTTGATGGCGGAATATTATGCCCAGCGATCGAGTGCTGGCCTTTTGATTAGCGAAGCCGCCGTCGTTTCTGAACAGGGCATTGGCTGGCAAAACTCTCCCGGCATTTACAACGACGCTCAAACGGAAGCCTGGAAACAGGTCACCCAAGCAGTACACGATCGGGACAGCAAAATTTTCTTGCAACTGTGGCACTGTGGCCGCGCTTCCCACAGCAGTTTCCGCGCCGATGAGTCGCTGCCGGTTTCGGCCTCCGCGATCGCCATCAGCAACGACCACATCCACACCCCCACGGGCAAACACCCCTACGAAACCCCGCGCGCTCTGGAAACCGACGAGGTGGCGGCAGTGGTGGAAGACTATCGCCGGGCCGCCGAACGAGCCAAGGCGGCGGGTTTTGATGGGGTGGAAATTCACGCGGCCAATGGCTATTTGATTGATCAATTCTTGCAATCCAAAACCAACCACCGCACCGATTGCTACGGTGGCAGCCTGGAGAATCGCTATCGGTTTCTGAGCGAAATTGTGGCAGCCGTAATCACAGTTTTCCCGTCCGATCGGGTGGGGGTTCGGCTTGCGCCCAATGGGATTTATAACGATATGGGTTCGCCGGATTATCGGGAAACCTTTACCTACGTGGCGCAACAGCTCAATGCACTGAATTTGGGCTATTTGCACGTTATGGATGGCCTAGCAATTGGGTTCCATAACTTGGGTGAACCGATGACCCTGAGCGAGTTTCGATCGGTATTTTCAGGCCCCTTGATGGGCAATTGTGGCTACACCCAAGAAACAGCAGAAGCGGCGATCGCCTCGGGGAATGCAGACTTCATTGCTTTTGGGCGACCTTTCATCAGCAACCCGGACTTAGTTGAGCGGTTTGCCCATGATTGGCCCCTGGCTCCGGAAGCTCCGTTGGAGGTTTGGTACGCTTTTGACGAAAAGGGCTACGCGGATTTTCCCGCCTATCAAGCATCGTAGGCCGCTTCGACTTGCATAGCGCTGAAATGGGCTAGGAATCCCTTGAAAAAAGCTGAGGAAATCAAGGAATTCCGCTAAAAAACAAGGGGCTTAAGCCCCTTGTCTGTTTGATGCTCGATATCCTCTTAATGCTGGATATCCTCCCCGCCTTTACTTGACCTAAACCAAATATTCCTGGAGGGATTTCACGGTTAGGGGTTGGGATTGGAGCGATCGAATGGCGGCGGCTGTGGCCTTGGCCCCGGCGATCGTGGTGATGATGGGCACTTTGTAGACCAGGGCCGTGCGCCGAATAGCTCGATCGTCGAACTGGGCTTGCTCCCCGGCGGGCGTGTTAATTACCAACTGCACCTGACCGTTGACGATCGCATCGCGAATGTTGGGCCGGCCCTCATGGATCTTCAGGGTCAATTGCACCGCTTTGAGGCCATGCTCATGGAGCACTTTGCGCGTGCCTTCGGTGGCCAGCACTTCAAAACCCAAGTCCAGCAGTTCCTTCACCACCGGCACGATCGCCGCCTTGTCGCGACTGTTAACCGACACAAACACTGTGCCGGTTAGGGGCAAGCGTTGACCCGCTCCCAGGGCTGCCTTGGCGAAGGCCGTGCCAAAGTCTGGATCCACGCCCATCACTTCCCCGGTCGATCGCATTTCCGGCCCCAGAATCGTATCGGTGCCCGGGAATTTTTCAAAGGGCAACACCGCTTCCTTGAGGGCAAAGCGATCGGGAATCACTTCCTGTTCAAAGTCCAGTTCGGCCAAGGTTTTGCCAGACATTACCCGCACGGCCATTTTGGCCAAGGGCACCCCGATCGCCTTGGAGACAAAAGGAACCGTCCGCGAGGCCCGGGGATTCGCTTCCAGGATATACACCTGGGGTTGGCCATTGTCGCCCGTGACCACCGCGAACTGAATATTCATCAGCCCCACCACCTTCAGGGACTTGGCTAGGTCGATCGTCCAGCCACGGATGGTGTCCAGGGCGCTGGTCGGCAGCGAGAAACTGGGAATAGCGCAGGCGGAGTCACCGGAGTGAATCCCGGCTTGTTCGATGTGTTCCATGATCCCGCCGATCGTCACGTTGCCACCGTGGTCGGCGATCGCATCCACATCCACCTCGATCGCGTTTTCCAGATACTTATCAATCAAGATTGGGTGATCCGGTTCCACCTGCACCGCCACGGTCATGTAGCGTTCCAGATCCGCATCGGAATAGACAATCTCCATGGCTCGACCGCCCAACACATAGCTAGGCCGCACCACCACCGGATAGCCAATCCGCCGGGCAATATCCAGGGCTTCACCATAGCTGCGAGCAATGCCGTTGGGGGGCTGCATGATGTTCAGTTCCCGCAACACATGCTCAAACCGTTCCCGGTCTTCGGCCATGTCGATCGAGTCGGGCGAAGTTCCCCAAATTTCCGTTGGCAGGTCGGGGTTGCTTTGCAAAGCCGTCAACAACGGAACCGACAGTTTCAGGGGTGTTTGACCACCAAACTGCACAATCACGCCCTTGGGCCGTTCCGCTTCGATGATGTTCAGCACATCTTCCTTGGTCAGCGGTTCAAAGTAGAGCCGATCGCTGGTGTCGTAGTCCGTGGAAACCGTTTCCGGGTTGGAGTTAACCATGATCGTTTCGTAGCCATCCGCTTGCAGCGCAAAGGAAGCATGGCAACAGCAATAGTCAAACTCAATCCCCTGGCCAATTCGGTTGGGGCCGCCACCCAGGATCATCACCTTTTGTCGATCGCTCGGCAGGGTTTCCGTTTCCGCCGACACGGTTTCCGCTTCGTCACCGGTCAACACCAGGCTGCTGGTTTCATAGGCGGAGTAGTAGTAGGGCGTATAGGCTTCAAATTCGGCGGCGCAGGTGTCCACGGTTTTGTAAACCGGCACAATGCCCAAGCCTTTGCGATAGGCCCGCACTTCGTCTTCGCTGGTTTTGGTGGCGTAGGCAATTTGTCGATCGCTGAAGCCCTGTTGCTTAGCCGCCAGCAGAATTGCAGCGCTCATGTCCTTTAAGGGCGTGCGCTTCAGCAGCTTTTCGGTTTCCAGAATTTCTTGCAGCTTATCCAGGAACCAAGGATCAACGCCGGTCAGTTCGTAAATATCTTCCACACTCATGCCTAGCTGCATGGCATAGCGCAGGGTAAAGACGCGCTCCGGGCTGGGGGTGCGCAGGCTCGATCGAACCTGTTCCAGGCTGGGAATTTTTTCATCCCGATCGCAGCCCCAACCGGCCCGACCCGTTTCGAGCGATCGCAGGGCCTTTTGGAAGGATTCCTGGAACGTCCGCCCGATCGCCATTGCCTCACCCACGGATTTCATTTGGGTGGTCAGCACGGCGGGCGTGCCGGGGAATTTCTCGAAGGCAAACCGGGGAATTTTGGTGACGACGTAATCGATCGTCGGTTCAAAGGAAGCCGGGGTTTTTTGGGTGATGTCGTTGGAGATTTCATCGAGGGTGTAGCCCACGGCCAGCTTGGCGGCAAACTTGGCGATCGGGAAGCCCGTGGCCTTGGAAGCCAAAGCCGAGCTGCGCGACACCCGAGGATTCATTTCAATCACGATCACATCGCCGGTCTCCGGGTTCACCGAAAACTGGATGTTGGAGCCGCCGGTTTCCACCCCAATTTCGCGGATGATCTTGATCGAGGCATCCCGCAGCCGCTGATATTCCTTGTCGGTGAGGGTTTGGGCCGGAGCCACGGTGATCGAATCGCCCGTATGCACCCCCATCGGGTCAAAGTTCTCGATCGAGCAGATAATCACCACGTTATCGGCCAGATCGCGCATCACCTCCAGCTCGTATTCCTTCCAACCCAGCAAGGATTGCTCAATCAGAATTTGTGAAACGGGGCTGGCATCCAAACCCGACTGGGCAATTTCTTCAAATTCCTCTTGGTTGTAGGCAATGCCGCCGCCGGAGCCGCCCATGGTGAAGGCCGGGCGAATAATCAGCGGGTAGGAGCCAATTTGACGTGCCACATCACGGGCTTCTTCCAGGGAGTTGGCCAACCCCGAGGGGCAAACGCCCACGCCAATTCGCTCCATGGCTTCCTTAAAGAGCTTGCGGTCTTCGGCCATTTCGATCGCCGCCAGCTTGGCCCCAATCAGCTCCACACCATAGCGAGCTAGCACGCCGCTCTTGGCCAAGGCCACGGCAATGTTCAGGGCCGTTTGGCCGCCCATGGTGGGCAGCAAGGCATCGGGCCGCTCTTTAATGATGATTTTCTCAACCACTTCCGGGGTGAGCGGCTCAATGTAGGTGCGATCGGCCATTTCTGGGTCGGTCATGATCGTGGCTGGGTTGGAGTTCACCAGCACGACCTCGTACCCTTCGGCCCGGAGCGCTTTACAAGCCTGAGTACCGGAGTAGTCAAATTCGCAGGCCTGACCAATCACGATCGGGCCGGAACCAAGGAGCAGAATCTTGCGAATGTCGTCGCGGCGGGGCATAAGGGCAATCCCAGGGGACTAGCGATTTCGATCGACCACGGGCCGCCCGGCCCGAGATCCTGCCTATTGTACGAGGTGCGATCGTCCCGTCAATGTTTAGGGCGCACTGTTCTCCGGCCCGGTTTCGCTTTGGGTTCCTACCCCAGGCCCGCGATCGGCGGCCAAAGGGGCGAAAAAGTTTTTTAGAAAATCTTCTGGAAGACCGCCCAGAAAATTTTTTTAGAAAATTTCAGAAAAACGTTTGACAAATTCGGGTTTATCCGCAAATATGTATATCGCTGAAGGCGCGGGACGCAAAACAAAAGCGCTCCAAAAGCCAGAAAGCAATTTGGGTCTGTAGTTCAATTGGTTAGAGCACCGCCCTGTCACGGCGGAAGTTGCGGGTTCGAGCCCCGTCAGACCCGTTCAAAAGATAAGATTTGAGAGCAAAGAGCATTGGTTTTAAACCTGAAGCCGGAGCATCGATCAGTATTGCTTCAGTCTCAACCAGGTAGGCTGATCCTGTGCGATCGATCCTTAGGGCCTGTCGTCATTTCCATCGCCGTAGGGGTTGGGTCTCCCAACCCTAACCTGGGCGATCGCCACAACCCTGTCCACCCCTGGGAGCACCCAAGGATCACGAGAACTGGGCGGGGAAACCCCGCCCCTACGACTGATTGCTTTAAAGAACGAGGTCATCAGGGTTTCAGGAAATTTGACGACAGCCCTAAGCCCCTTGTTACGACGATTGGGACATGGAAAATCAGGCGAGTTCGAGATTAATTCCCGGGGTCTTCAAACTTATAGCCGGCCCCAATCACCGTTTTCAGAAATTGGGGATTTCCGGGATCCGGTTCAATTTTCTTGCGCAGGCGGGCCACATGGGTGTCCACCACTCGCTCATCGCCAAAAAAGTCATCGCCCCAAAGTTTGTCGATTAGTTGGCTGCGGCTCCAGACCCGGCCCGGATAGCTGAGGAAGGTGGCCAACAGATTGAACTCCAAGGTGGTGAGGTCAAGATCTTCGGAATCGTGATCGGGCAGGTGGCGACGGGCCACGCGCCGATCGCTGTCGAGGCTGAAGTGGTGGGTGGCGTAGGTGGGGGTCAAGTCCCGATCGCCCCCGGTTCCGGCCTGGCGCAAACTGCGACGCAACAGCGCCCGCACCCGAGCCACCATCTCGCGGGGGCTAAAAGGCTTAACTAAATAGTCATCTGCACCGGTTGACAGGCCCACAACGCGATCGAACTCTTCGCCCCGCGCTGTCAACATCAAAATATAAGGATCCTTGTCGCCGGGTTTTTGGCGGATGCGGGCACAGACTTCGAGGCCATCAATGCCCGGAATCATCCAATCCAAAATGACTAAATCGGGCTGCGATCGATAAAACTGCTCGATCGCCGCTTGCCCATCGTGACAAACCCCACAGGTGAACCCTTCGCGATCGAGCGTGCCGCGCAACAACTCCGCAATCTCCGTGTCATCTTCCACAATCAGAATTTGCATGATTTGCAGGGCCTCATCCGTGTCGCGATCACACCAAACACATCGCAATAACAGGTCGAAAAACAGGTCGAAATCACACCGAAGCTTTGAGCATTTTGAGCCGATCTTCAGCCCATCCTGTCCCAGGATCACACCCCCATCCCGGCCATGGGCCGATCGCACTTTCCCTTTCTGGGTGCTGATGGGCGATCGGGTTAGCTCCAGGGTGAAGCGGGTCTTTCGTCCTCAGCATAGCGCTCGGAAACCGGGGCGATCGCGCCGCAGATCCTTTGCAGCAGCCATTCTCAGCTCGATCGGCTCAAATAAAGAACTGTAACAGTTCTGGCCGGGGGGGTATGGCTCAACACAAAGCCAGTGCTAGGATTTCCCGTAAATTCGCAAGACTTTTTAGAGACTAGCGAGACAAAAAGCGATGTCCGAAAATCCTACACCTGAAACCAGCGGCCTCACGGGCCAAACGCCGAAATTTGGCGGTAGCACGGGTGGCTTGCTCTCGAAGGCTAACGTCGAAGAGAAATACGCCATTACCTGGACCAGTACCAAAGAACAAGTTTTTGAAATGCCCACCGGTGGCGCTGCCGTCATGAATGCAGGCGAAAACCTGCTGTTCTTGGCCCGCAAGGAGCAGTGCATCGCCCTTGGTAAGCAACTGCGCACCAAGTTCAAGCCCAAAATCGAAGACTATAAGGTCTATCGTATTTATCCCAACGGCGAACAGGAGTTCATCCACCCCGCCGATGGCACCTTCCCCGAAAAGGTGAATGCTGGTCGCGACTTCAACGGCAAGAAGGATCGCCGCATTGGCGAAAACCCTCAGCCCGCAACGGTCAAGTTCAGCGGCAAGCAAACCTACGAAGTGTAGGTTTTTGGGGTTGCCCATGGTGGGTGCTTGGATGGGCGAGGGGTTGAGCTTGAATTGCAAGGCGGTTTTTGACTCCTGCACTTAAACCGCTAATTTGCTCAGAATTCTGCTTGACCGCTCCGCTTGATCCCTGTGTTTGTCCATGGGCTGGGGAATTTTCCCCGATTCCAAGACTGCCAAATCGACTCAATAAACGGGCCGCTTCCTTGCTTTGGGGCGGCTCGTTTTTGTTTTGGGCTTGTCTGTGTTGTGCTTGTCTGTTTTGGGCTGGCTGATTACCGGTGCTGTGCCATTGCATTCCTACGCTGGGACATCGACACCATGGGGCGATCGCCCGATCGGAGAAGTTTTGGTGCAAGGAATCCAGACGGTTGCTAGTATTTTGAGACTTGCTCATCTGCTGCTGACCCATGTTGCCCGACTTTAGCCAATTTTCGGAACTCGCCCGCCAAGGAAACTTCGTCCCGGTTTATCGCGAGTGGGTTGCGGATTTGGACACGCCGGTTTCGGCCTGGTTGCGCACTTGCCAGGGCCAACGCTACAGCTTCTTGCTGGAGTCAGTGGAAGGGGGCGAAAACATTGGCCGCTATAGCCTTTTGGGTTATGACCCCCTGTGGGTGCTGGAAGCGCGTGGAGATTTGGCGGTGCAAACGTTCCGGGATGGGACGGTGGTGGAGCACCGGGGCAATCCGTTTGAAATTTTGAGCAGTTGTTTGGAGTCGGTGCGGCCGGTGAAGCTGCCACAGTTGCCCCCGGGAATTGGCGGGCTGTTTGGCTTTTGGGGCTATGAGCTGATCCAGTGGATTGAGCCGCGTGTGCCGGCCTATGGGCCCACGGAGGCGGATTTGCCGGATGGGCTGTGGATGCAGGTCGATCGCCTGATGATTTTTGATCAGGTGAAGCGCAAGGTGTTTGTGATTGCCTATGCGGATTTGCGGGATCCGGCGGTGGAGCTGCGCCAGGCCTATGAGGTGGCCTGTGGGCGGGTGGATGAATTGATCAATCGCCTCCAAGGCAGTATCGATCGCCAAGAATCACTGCTGCGCTGGACTCCGGCCACCCAGAGCGATCGCCCGCCCTTGAACCCTCGCAGCAACACCACTCGCGAAGCCTTCCATGCCAACGTGCTCAAGGCCAAGGAACACATCAAGGCCGGCGATATTTTTCAGGTGGTGATTTCCCAACGGTTGAGCACGGATTTTGAAGGGGATCCTTTCGATATCTATCGATCGCTCCGGTTGGTGAACCCTTCGCCCTACATGGCTTATTTCCAATTCGGTGATTGGCAATTAATTGGTTCCAGCCCGGAAATCATGGTCAAGACCGATCGCCAAGTTGATGGAACCATTCAAGCCACCGTTCGCCCGATCGCCGGTACACGCCCCCGAGGAGCCAACCACGCCGAAGATGAAGCCCTGGCGGCGGATCTGTTGGCGGATCCCAAGGAGGTAGCCGAACACGTGATGTTGGTGGACTTGGGCCGCAATGATTTGGGGCGCGTTTGCAACAGCGGCACGGTCACGGTCAATCAACTCATGACGATCGAGCGCTACAGCCACGTGATGCACATCGTGAGCAACGCGATCGGGCAAGTGGCGGGAGATCGCACGGCTTGGGATGTGTTGGCTGCCACCTTCCCTGCCGGAACCGTCAGCGGTGCGCCCAAAATTCGGGCCATGGAGATCATTCACGCCCTAGAAGGCTGTCGGCGCGGCCCCTATTCCGGAGCCTATGGCTACTACGACTTTGAGGGGCAACTCAACACCGCCATCACCCTGCGCACGGCCTTGGTGCGCAACCGTGCTGATGGCACTCACGAAGTGTCGGTGCAAGCGGGTGCGGGCCTGGTGGCGGACTCGGATCCCGAAAAGGAATACCAGGAAACCTTAAATAAGGCGCGCGGCGTGCTGGAGGCCTTGCGTTGCTTGCAAGGTTAATTCAGCAAGGGTTGACCCTGGTAGCTTAGAAGAACCGCCACTCAAAGCGCCTGAGCGCCTTGATGCAAGCTGGAATTAGGGCGCTGGCTGCACTGCCAAATGTTTCAGCAGCAAGCTCACCCGAGGGCCATAGCCTTCCAGGTATTCCATGGGCAAATGCACGAGCACCACAAAGGGGCGACCCGCCATTTCCCCTAGATAAAGCTCTCCGGCGATCGGCTCGCCTTTGTCGGTGCGCATGAAGGCGATCGCCCGCTTCACCCAACCAAACCGCTTGAATTTGGGGTCGTCGCTCGATCGAACAATGCTGGCCCGATTCGTGGCCAACCAGCCATTGGGGCCCGTATAGCTTTGCCACAACTGTTCCGGTGTGGTGGGCGTTTCCGGAACAATCACACTGACATAGGCCGCTTCGTTGCGGACTGCTCCCCCCTGGGCCACAAACCGGGCGATCGCGCGGCCCCCTTGGCGATTCAGGATCGGGGCAAAATCTCCCCGAGCCAAATAGGTCACCACTGGAAATTGATCGGGCGCAAACCGCTCCAGCTCGATCGACTCCGACTCCCCTTCAACCATGATCGTCTCGGTGATGCGGGCGGGCGGTGTGGGCGTAGCTTGGGCAACCGGCGCGATCGATTGGGGAGCGATCGGCACAACCGGCGAGCGATCGGCTCCGGTCACGGGCCCTCCCATTGAACAAGCACCCAACAAAAGCAAGGTCAAGACTGCACGCATCACGATTTTTCTCCCAGCAATTCAGCACTTGAGAAGTTCAACGGCCACTCAGTGACAATTCAGTAGCCATCCAGTAAAAACTCAGCCATTTAGCCGCTCCTTGGCTCAGTTACCCATTCAGCCCTTGGCAATTCGGCCGTTTCAAAACAGCCGTTCAGGACAACCCACAACCCTATTGCTATTTCCACCCCACAGCATCCACAGGCGGGATAGAAGTTGATCCAAATCTAAAGCAACGGTTAAGTAAAGGTTTGCAATTAAGATTTGCAATTCAACTCTCTTGGAGCACATGATTTTCCATTCTCCATGCGCCAGCCCTGTGAGGCGAGATCTGGGATCAATCACGACAGGCCAACGATCCACGACGATTCCTGGCACAGGGAATCGAATCAGGCTACGGTAAGCACAGCGCTATTTGCGCCTACGGTCTACGTTTTTTGCCTGCATCTTCCCGATTTTTTTCCCTCAAGGTGTGCATCATGCAAATAGCATCTGAGCCAAAGCTGTCACTCAGGGAGTCATGTCAACACTTCAGTTCTATCAAGCCCTGAGTGGGCGACTTCGCAATTGGTCGTGGGAATGGTTACTCATTGCCTTGCCGGCCCTGGCGGCCCTCATCAGTGGAGCCATCACCTGGCGGTGGCAACTTCTGATTTTTTCGGAGACCGCCCCAGAGCTGAGCCAGATGGCTCCCCCCGTCAGCACTGTGGCAATGGTGGCTTTTTTGAGTACCTCAGCAGCCAGTGTGATTGGGTTTTGGATTGCCCGCCAAACCTGCGCCCAGGCGATCGCCCATTCTTGTTCTCCTCAGGATTCTGATTCCCAGTCCCGTTTGCGGTTGGTCAATCGTTTCGATCGCCATTCTTCCAATCGCCATTCTCATTCTCATTATTCTTTCGATATCAATCAACATCCCCATTCCAATTTCAAGATTAGTTCTGAATTTGAAGCTGATGGTTCTGCATTTGTTAATGATCATCAGGGAGAAGATAGCCCCAGTAACCGTCATCAAGGGTTGAATGAACCGGTTAACGAACTTGTTCATGGGCAAGTGAATGATCAAAATGATCAAGAAGCTGATGATCAAGAAATTGATGATCAAGAAGTTGAGGAAATGAATGACGAGGCCAATCCTGAAGCAACGGATTTGGCAGAGATTGACATTACAGATTTGGCAGAAATTCCGGAAGATTCGGCCGATTGGGATGGTTTAGATGGGCGATTTGTGCCCACCCAATTTCTGCAATTGTTGCAGCGGTCAACTTTGGCGGAAGTGAGCCTGGGGGACTATACGGAACGAACCATGGCGGTCATGTTTGCCGATATTCGGGGTTTTACGACCCTTTCGGAAACCATGTCCCCTCAAGAAAATTTGCGTTTTTTGAATGCCTATTTGGGTCGAATGGAGCGAGCGATCGCCCAACATAATGGGTTCATCGACAAGTACATTGGCGATGCCATTATGGCCCTGTTTGAAGGGGATGCTGACCTGGCAGTTGATGCGGCCATTTCGATGCTCAAGGCGCTGAGTGAATATAACCAGGAGCGCTTGCAGGCAGGGCGATCGGCCATTCGCATTGGCATTGGCTTGGATACGGGGCCGCTGATTTTGGGCACAATCGGGGGCGTTCACCGCATGGAAACCACCGCGATCGGGGATGCGGTGAATTTGGCTTCTCGCCTAGAGGAATTAACGAAGCAATATAGTGTTTCGATTTTGGTTTCCCATCGTCTATTGGCAGCGTTGCATAACCCCTCTAAATACAGCATTCGGTTTATCGATCGGCTGTATGTGCGCGGCAGAACTCAACCTGTGGCGGTTTATGAAGTCCTGAATGCCGATCCGATTGAATTGCAAACCCTCAAGCGTGCATCCAGTAGTTTATTTGAGGAAGGAGTCCTGCGATTCCATCGTCGGCAATATCGGGAAGCCGCTTCTTTGTTTGAGGAATGCCTCAGCATGAATCCGACCGATCGCGCAACTCATATCTATTTGCAGCGATCGGTTTTGGCGGGTTTTCCACCTTCTGAACATACCTGGCAATTAATTAAGGGCAAGGTGATTCATAAGCGCAAACGCTACCGAGGACGGCGACGGGCCCGATCTCGCTGATGATCGCGCTGATGTCTTGAGCCAAAGCCTGCGGGCCCTCACCGGAACCGGCGCTTGACTCACCATTGACTCCCGATCGGCTTCAGAGTTGACATCCCCGCCAAGCTGTAGCGTAATTGATGGGAACTTGCCCCGATCGCTGTTGCAGCCTTCATCCATTCCCCGCCATCCATTACCGTCGGTACTGCGATGAATGCGAGATCGCCGGAGTTTCCTGAAGGCTAGGATTTCTCGAAGCTAGGGTTTCCTGAACAGGATCTCGGATGCCGTTCCAGATGTGGAGTTGCAAAATGGCGCGGTTTAATGGTGCGGTTGTGATTGGTGAGGCAGTTGCTTGTCCTTGAGGATTGGAGGTCTGGAGTTTGAAGGGGCTAATTTCAGGAGCGATCGCGAGGGATGCCCGCAGACGGCCGATCGGCGTGTTTGACAGTGGCGTGGGTGGCCTAACGGTTTTGCGGGAGTTATATCGCCAACTGCCCAACGAGTCGCTGCTGTATTTGGCGGATACGGCCCGCTTGCCCTACGGGATGCGATCGCCCGCCGAAATTGTCCAATTTTCACGCGAAATCCTCTCCTGGATGGAACGCCAGGGCGTGAAGATGGTTGTGATGGCCTGCAATACCTCTTCGGCGTTGGCGCTGGATGTGGTGCGCGCAGAGTTTGATTTGCCCATTGTGGGCTTGATTTTACCGGCGGCTCGGGTGGCGGTCGATCGCGGATCCCGGGTGGGGGTGATCGCCACGCCAATCACGGCCGCCAGCGATGCCTATCGCCGGGCCATGGTGGAGATTGATCCCACGGTGCAGGTTTGGCAAGTGGGCTGTCCGGAATTTGTGCCGATCGTGGAGCAAGGGCGGTTGCACGAACCCGACACCCGAGCGATCGCGCAACAGTACCTGGAACCGCTGCTGGAACAGTCGATCGACACGTTGGTTTATGGTTGCACCCACTATCCACACCTGGCAGGGGTGATTGAACCGCTGCTGCCGCCGGGAGTGGTCACGATCGACCCGGCCGTCCATGTGGTGGCCGCCGCAACCCAAGAGCTGGAGTTGCTCAACCTGAAGCATTTGGATCAACCGCAACCCACTCGCTTTTGTGTCACGGGCGAGGCCGATCGCTTTGCCAGTTTGGCAACTCGCTGGTTAGGCTGTGCGCCGTTGGTGGAGCAGGTGCAACTGCTGGAGGCGGAAACCTTAGGCGATTACTTGCCGATCGAGTCGCCGTTGTCAGCTTAGGCCGGGCGATCGGGAAATTGCCCTCAGGGATCATTGCCATGCGATGATCAGCAATAGGCACGCTCCCAAAAATCTTGAGAACACACTTGAGAACACAGTGATCGCCTCGTCCATCTCTGCCCATTGATCCCAGGCTGGAATAGTTGCCGGGTTTGATGGGCTGTCCGCCGTTGCCCGATCGATCTCCCATGACCATTTACTTCTACAAAGTTGGCGAACCCTATGGGTGTTTTTCCAACTTCTCACCCCATTGGATTGTTGTTGATGGCGTTGACTGGCCAACGGTGGAACATTTCTATCAGGCACAGAAGTTTGTGGGCACGGAATCGGCGGCCGTGATCGATCGAATTCGATCGGCGCTGACTGCATCGGAAGCGGCCGCCTTGGGGCGCAACCCGGCCCATCAGTTGCGATCGGACTGGGATCGGGTGAAGCGATCGATCATGGCCCAAGGGGTGTGGGTCAAGTTTTCCAGCCACCCTGAATTGGCGCAAGTGTTGCTCAGCACGGGCAGCGAAGAACTCATTGAAGATTCACCCACAGATTATTACTGGGGATGTGGAGCCGATCGCACCGGAAAAAACGAACTCGGTAAGGTGCTGATGGAAACGCGCGATCAACTGCGGGAGAACCTGGCCTTGAGCCGCAGTTTCCTCTAGATAAACAAACAGAATAAACAAACAGGCAAGGGGTTTAAACCCCTTGCCCCCGAAAGCTTGGCCCTTGCTCAAAGCCCTAAGCTCGAACGCCTAAGTTGAAAACCTTACGCACTCGGAATCCGCGTCAGCAACACCGGACAGTTGGCATAAACCCGCACATAGTCCGATAGAGACGATCCCAGCAGGCGATCGAGATCCGGCAGTCCCTTCGCCACCGACGGCCGGCGATCGGGCGACCCCAACAGCAACAGATCCGCATTGTTATCATCCGCCAGGCGACAAATGGTTTCCCCAGCCCGGCCCCCGGCCGAAATGGCCTTGTAGCCAACCCCAAACTTTTTCGCCTCCGCGATCGCCCCAGCCAGCACCTCATCGCTCTCGCCGCTGATCACCTCATCCGGCTTCCGCTTGGCATCCACGTGGGTCAAAATCAATTGGCTGCCCTTGATGTCCCGCGTCAAAAACAGTCCCAATTGCAGCGCTTGCTGAGATGCATCGGACTTATCGATCGCCACCATCACGCGGTTAATCCGCTTGACGTAGATATCATCCTTCACCAACAACATCGGCCGCCCCGACAGTTGGAAAACATACTGACTCACCGAGTTTTCCAGAATCGATTGCAGCCGCTTCAGACCCCGCGATCCCATCACGATCAAGTCCGCGTCTACACTGTCCGCCACCCGCAGCACCAAATCTTTGGGTTCACCCTGCTGCAACATGGGCGACACCTGTTCCGGCGGCAGACCCAAAAACTCGATCGCCTTGGCCAGCATCTTGCCGCCTGCTTCCAGCTTTTCGGTCATTTGGTCAGACCCAATCCGACCAGGAACCACGTGCAAAATGGTGACATGGGCATCTTTGATCGCGGGGATCTCCATCAGAAATTTCAGCATTTCTTCTGACTGTCCCGTGCCCGAGTCAGCGAACAAGATTTTTTTAATCATGGCTTCTGAAGGAGTCGCGTTGCTAGACCGATCAAGAACTACTCAAGAACAATGTTGAAATTTGATCCAGAGAAAATCAATAAAACGCTAACGCCAACCTAAGACTAACCAACTGGATATCAAGTAAATATCCTGAAATGGGTATTGCTGAGAGTTGGTGTTATTTAAGGATGTCTCTTTGCTGTGTGAATCAACCGGGTCAGGGGTGACACAAACCCAGTGGGCACACCACTTGCTGACCATCGACGAGTTGATTCCACAGGCTTCAACAGTTCATTTAAAGCCTACCACCGAATTCCTGAGTTGCCGCCAGAACCCCTTGTAATAGTTACATTTTTCAAGAATTGCTGGAAAAATTAAAACCTTAAAGAATTACAACGGGATCGGGTCTGGAGGTGTTAAATGGGGATGGTGGGCCCGAAGGCTGTCTGCTTCATTTGCTAACAAGAGGATTGTGTTCTGAATGACCTCGGGCCCCATGATGATCGCCTAATGATCGCCGGTTTCATCCTGGTTTAATCAATGCGATCGCCGGTTCGATCGCCCCATGCGATCGCTGGCTCGACCAAAGGGGATTGGCCCGGCCTGAACCTTGGCCGATTAAATCCTTCTGCAATTTTTGCAATGTGCTTTGCAATGTGCGCTATGAATGCCTCTGTAACTGCCTCCTCAGCTCCGATGGCTCAAGATTCAACGGATTTTCAGGGTTTTGCTTACCCGGCGCGGGTTCAGCCCCACCACACGGACTATGCCGGGGTGGTGTGGCATGGCACTTATCTTTCTTGGATGGAGTCGGCGCGGGTGGAATATTTACGATCGCGCGGGTTGGCCTATGAGCAACTGGTGGAGATGGGCTGTGAGTTGCCCGTGGTTGACCTGGGGATCCAATATCACCGCCCAGCGCGGATGGGCGAAGAGGTGGTGGTGAAGGTGGCCCTGGAGCCGATCGAGGGAGTACGCTTGATGTTTGACTACCAAGTGGAATCGGCGGCGACGGGGGAATGTTATGCCACGGCCTGTGTCACCCTAGTACCGGTCGATCGAGCAACGGGGCGAGTGATGCGCCGCTGGCCACCGGAATTGGTGTCTGTGTTGCAGTCGATCGCCGGGCCCGTGCAGTAGGCCAAGGGCGATTCACGATCATTCACGCGCGACTCGATTCAGTCATTCATCACTCAGTTCGTGACCGGTGGCTCATGTATGGCCCATCAAGGTTGATCAACAGGTCGCAATTCACAGTTTTTAGTTTTTAGTTTTTAGTTCCAACAATCCCAAGGAATGGCAAAGCAATGGCTAACCACTTTCCCCATGATTTGAGATATAGCGACTCCCATGAGTATGTCCGGGTTGAAGGCGACGAGGCCACGATGGGGATCACGGGCTTTGCGGCCGACCAACTGGGCGACGTGGTGTTTGTGGAACTGCCATCCGTAGGACAAAGGGTCGAGGCCGGTGACTCGGTGGGGTCGATCGAGTCCGTGAAGGCCGTCAGCGAGCTATATGCCATGGTGTCCGGGGAAGTGGTGGCAACCAATAACGAGATGGATAGTTCTCCAGAGTTGGTGAATGAGGATCCCTATGGGGATGGATGGCTGGTGAAAATTCGGATGAGCAATCCGCAGGAACTGGATCGAGCAATGACAGCGGATACCTACTCCAGCTTGGTATCTGGACAAGAGTAGGGCCTGTACGAGGACTCTTTACTGGCGGGAGCGAGCGGCGATCAGGGCCTGTTGAGCGGTGCGCCGCAGCAGGTCGATCGCCGGGGACTCGGTGGCGGGCAGGTGGGCCAGATCGGCAATGGTTCCCGATCGGGCAATCAGGGCGGCGACGGTGCTGATCGCTTCGATCGCCCCCGCCGCGAGTAACAGCGCCCCTTGCAATTGGCCCTGGCGATCGTGCTGGATTTGGCAACGACCGGCCGCTAGGGCCAAGGCCGCGCTGCGTAGTTCTGGCCTTTCGCCACCGCCCACCACCGCCAAGGGCAGCGGCCCCCGCACGGCCCAAGGCTGCTGTTCATAGCGGATGCAATGGGGGCGTTGGATTGGGGTTTGCAGGCTGTTGCGGATGATCAATTGGGCTTCGGTGGCGGCGATCGCCCCGATCGGGTGGCCTCCCAGCAGGGCCCCGCAGCCATATAGTTCTGGTGCGAGGGGCAATTGCAACCGGTCATTGGCGGGCCAATCGCCAATCCCGATCGCCCGGGGACAAAGCTGCTCAAACCCCTTGGGCAAGAGAGCTTGATAGTTACCGTCCGTGAGCAAGCAATCCACTTCCCGGGCCCGATCGCCAACTTGAATCCAGGTTTGTCCCTCCAACACTTTGCACTGTTGGGGAGCAGCCCGCAAAATCACCTCGATCGCCTGGGCTTCCAGTTCCGCTTGCAACCATTCGGCCGCGGCCACCGGTAACCCTCCCAAGACCCGATCGCCCGCCGCCGCCAAGGTCACTTGGGCCCCCAATCCCCGGAGTACCTGGGCCAGTTCGATCGCCATGGGACTGTCGGCGGTGACCAACCAGCGCTCGCCGGGCCGCACCCCCCGATGGGCCAATTGGGCGATCGTGTCCGGAGTGTAGGCCGTCACGGGGGCCTGCTCTGTCCACAGGGGCACGGTCGATCGGCCCGGTAACGCCAACAGACAACGCCGCCCCGCCAACAGGCGATCGCCCAATTGCACCCGCCACTGGTTCCGGTGTCGCATCAGCAACCCATCGCCCACCAGGCAGTCCACCCCACCCGCCGCCAAGGCAGCCCGTTGATCGCCCCAGAGGCGATCGTGCCATTGGGCCTGGCGTTGCAGCGATCGCCAATCGATCGTCCCGGCCGCCAGGGCCGCCCCTTGACTCACCAGCAACTCAGCCCAAGGGCGCGTTTCCGGTTCCAACGGCTCAATCAGCGCCACCCGCAACCCCGATCGGGTCGCCTGTTGGGCCGCCAGCCGTCCGGCCGCGGTTCCGCCCAAAATGATCCAATCGTGTTGTTCGTAGCAGGCTGCCATAGGGGGTTAGGTAGTGAATCAAATTAATGTGGGATAGGTAGCAATGTCATGCCAAGTCCATGCCCTAGTCGCTCA